>CAIKFI010000061.1 GCA_903826635.1 uncultured Spartobacteria bacterium
ATCCAGCTTTTGCGCGAAGGGCCTGAAATCATGGGAAAACCTCCAAGCCCTTAATTGGGGCACGTATTGACTGCCATCTTGCGGGAAATGAGCTAAGATTTCCGCTGACCATGAACTCCTTTGCCGAACTCGCCCTGCTTTCCACCCTTCAGGAGACGCTTGCGGAGAAGAATCTGACCACCCCCACGGAGATCCAAGCCCAAGCCGTTCCAGCACTCCTTGAGGGTCGCTCCGTGGTCGGGGTTGCCGAGACGGGTAGCGGGAAAACCCTCACCTACGCCCTTCCGATCCTGCATCGGCTCAAGACCTTGGAACTGGATGGGAACCCAATCAAGGTCTATGGGGAACCCCGTGCGATCGTGGTGGTGCCGACCCGGGAATTGGGTGAGCAGGTTGCCAAGGCCTTCAAGCCATTCACCCACACGACACGTTTGCGCGTGCGTTCTCTGCTGGGCGGAACAACCATGGAAGTCGCAAAACGAAGCCTCCAGGGTGCCTTCGAAGTCTTGGTGGCCACGCCGGGGCGCTTGATCAAGATGATGGACGCAGGGCTTGTCACGTTGGGAGACGTCCGCATGCTGGTTCTCGATGAGGCGGATCAGATGGTGGACCACGGATTCTTGCCCGATGTCCGGAGGATCGTGAAGAAGTGTCCTGCCGATCGCCAGCTCGCGCTCTTCTCGGCAACGCTTCCCCCCGCCGTGGAGAAGCTGATCGCAGAGCTCTTCTCAGGTGCGGAGGTGATCCGCAGTCAAGGGAGTCACCGCGTCGTCGCCAGCCTCACCACCACGAATCAAAAGGTGGTCGACGGAAAGCGCTTCCCCTTGCTCGAAAGTCTGTTGGGGAAAAAGGTGCAGGGCGGCACGATCCTCTTCACCAATACCCGCGAGCAGTGTGACAAGCTCGCCGAGGAGCTGGAGGAGGCTGGGTGGCCCTGCGTGGTCTACCGAGGGGAGATGGACAAGTCCGAGCGGAGGCGGAACCTCAAGTCCTTCCGTGACGGTGAGGTCGCTTTGCTGATCTCGACCGATCTGGCTTCCCGGGGGCTCGACGTGGAGCATGTCGGCCGCGTCATCAACTACCACCTGCCACGACAGATGGAAAATTACCTTCATCGCGTCGGCCGCACGGCACGTGCCGGACGGCCCGGGCTGGTCGTGAATTTCATCACGGAACGCGATGCCCCCCTTGTGAGCAAGCTCGACGCCGTGAGGGCCTCACCCAAAGTCTCCCTGAAGGCCAAATAAATCCTACGGGGAAAAAGATCCGCTGACGACCTCCTCCATGGACTCCTTGGATGCGCAACTGACGACCAAGCTCTCCGCCCTCACCGAGCAGGGACTCCACCGATCCCTGCGGGTGATGGAATCGGCACGGGGCCCCCGGATTACTTGTGCCGGACGTGAACTGATCAACTTTTCCTCCAACGACTACCTCGGCCTGGCCTACCATCCCGCGGTTGCGCAGGCCATGAATGAAGCCACTGTGCGCTGGGGTGTCGGCTCTACGGCCTCGAGGCTGATCTGCGGAACCACGTCGGAACATGCCGCCTTGGAGGAGGAGCTTGCAGCCGCCAAGGGGACCGAGGCCGCACTGGTCTTCTCGACCGGAGTGGCGGCCGCCACAGGAACGATCCCCGCGCTTGTCGGCAAAGGAGATGTCATCATCATGGACAAGTTGGCGCATGCCTGCCTCATCGACGGGGCCCGGGCGAGTGAGGCCACGTTGCGGATCTTTTCCCACAATGACTTGGAGAAGTTGGAGTCCCACTTGGGCTGGGCCCGGGAAAAACATCCCGACGCTAAGGTGATGATCATCACGGAGTCGGTCTTCAGCATGGATGGGGATCTGGCACCTCTACGCGAACTCGTGGAGTTGAAAGAGCGCTTTGGAGCGATCCTCTTCCTTGATGAAGCCCACGCAGTCGGAGTCCGGGGACAGGGGGTGCAGGGTTTGGCAGGAGAGCTTGGACTTAACGGCCGGATCGAGATTCAGATGGGAACCCTTGGCAAGGCACTTGGTGTCTCCGGTGGCTACATTGCCGGCTCGCGGATGCTGATCGACTTCCTGATCAACCGCGCCCGGAGTTTCATTTTCTCCACGGCTCCCCCACCCGCCGTGGCCGCAGCCTGCCGTGCGGCGCTTCGGATTGTTCAGTCGCCGGAGGGGGGGAGCTTGAAAGTTCGGCTCTGGGAAAACATTCAGCTGCTGGCCTCCAGTCTGGAGATCCCAATCGCACCCAGCGCAATCATCCCGCTGATCCTTGGAAGTGAGGAGAGAGCCATGGCCGGGGCTACGCTCCTGTCGGATGCAGGGTTCTTTGTTCCGGCGATCCGCTATCCCACGGTTCCCCGTCAAACAGCACGCCTCCGGATCACCCTGAGTGCCGCCCACGAACCGGATCAGATCAGGGAGTTGGCAGCAGCCTTGGCGGTGAGTTCAGCCGACTAGAGAAAGAGTAAGAGCAACCGCGCTACTCCAAAGGCTCCTCCGCTTCGCCTCCCGAGGCGATGGCAACAGCTTTCTTTGCAAGAGCCGTAATCCCATCCCAGTCGCCGGCCTTGATAAGATTACGGTCGGCAATCCAGGAACCACCGACCGCCGCAACGCCCGGGGCATCAAGATAATCCCTCAAGGTGGAGGCGCTCACCCCTCCGAGAGGGATAAATTTCACGCCAGTATGGCCGTAGGGACCGGCCAGAGTCTTGAGCATCTTGACGCCTCCCGCCACATCTGCGGGGAAGAATTTCTGCACCATGCAACCCAGGGAAAGGGCGATCTCGACATCCGTCGGGGTCATGACGCCGGGGATAAATCCGAGGCCCCGCTCGTGAGCCAATCGGACGATCTCGGGATTCAAACCGGGTGCCAGTCCGAAGGTGGCTCCGGCTGAATGAGCTTTGACCACCTGCTCTCCGGTCAGGAGCGTTCCGGCACCGAGATGAACCTTCGGGAAGGTGGCCTTGATCCGGCGGATCGCCTCGGGTGCGGCCTCCGTGCGGAAGGTCACCTCCATGGCATCGAGACCTCCGTCGAGGAGTGCCTGGGCGAGTGGTTCTGCATCTTCGGCCCTGTCGATGGTGATGACCGAGACGATGCGTTTGGCAAGGGTGGGTGCGAAATCAAAGGAAAGCATCTTTCAACTCCTAGGCAAGCATGGTTCAATATCCAAGCATCCAGTGTTTTTGGGATGTCCGGCTTTTTGAAGGGCTAGCCAGCAATTCTCTCACAAACCACTATATATTGTGGCAATATAACAACGACACCCCAACAAATTGTGTTTTTTGCTATTTTTGGTTGAACCTTCCTTCTCGGGTCGCTTTACTTTTAGTAACCCCCTCCAAACCCATTTTGCATGTATCTCCAATCCCTTGAGCTGATCGGATTCAAGTCATTTGCACCGAAAACCATCCTGCGATTCCACCGCGGGGTGACAGCCATCGTCGGTCCCAACGGGTGCGGCAAATCGAATGTTCTCGATGCCATCCGATGGGTGCTGGGCGAGCAGTCCGCCAAGGCCTTGCGCGGTGGAGAAATGGCCGACGTCATCTTCAACGGAACCGACAAACGTCAGCCTCATAACATGGCCGAGGTCTCGATGACGTTTTCCGAGTGCGAGAAGGAGCTTGGGGTGGAGTGGAACGAGGTCTGCATTACCCGCCGGGTTTTCCGGGATGGCAAATCCGAGTATCTCATCAACGGGACTCCCTGCAGGCTCAAGGACATCCATAACCTTTTCATGGATACTGGCATTGGCCGGAGTGCGTATTCGATCATGGAGCAGGGGCGCACGGCGCAGTTGCTCAATAGCCGCCCCGAGGATCGGCGCGCGATCTTTGAGGAGGCGGCGGGCATCACGAAATACAAGGCCCAGAAGAAGGAGGCCCTCCGTAAGCTTGAGTACACCGAGTCCAACCTCCTGCGTGTGTCGGACATCATCAAGGAGGTGAAGCGTCAGATCGGATCTCTCCAGAGGCAAGCTGGGAAAGCCCGCCGCTACCAGTCCCTCATGGAGGATCTGCGAGTGCTCGACACCCATCTCTCACACCGCACCTACCTCGATCTGGAACGGTCCATCACCGAAGTTGCGGAACAGGTCGAGAGAAGCGCCGAGGCACGCTCTCTCCATGAACGGGAAATCGCCGAGCAGGAGACCGAGGTCGCCGGTGTCCGGGAGCAGGTTTCGGTGCTCGATGCCGAGACGGAGTCCGCTCGAGATCACCTGCAGACGCTTCGTAACCGTATTTTCTCCGGGGAGAGCCGCCGGGAGACGAATGCGGAGCGTTGCGGCGAGTTCCGTGAGATGACGCACCGGGCGGGTGCGGACATCGACGCCACGCACCTGAGAATCCGTGAGCAGGAGAACGAGATCGAGCAGACCGATGCCCAACTTGTCTCACTCCTCGATGTGCTTCGAGCCGAGGAAGAGTTGCTTCAGGCCGGCGCCTCCCGCCTCCAACAGGCCCAAGCCGAGCGCCAGAGCTTCGAGCAGTCCACCGACGCGCTGACCGGACGACTCCACGGATTGGAAAACCGGCTCACCGATGTCCGGGGGGATCTCTCGACTTCAAGCGCCCGACGCGACGCGGAGCGTGCCCGTGCCATTCAACTTCAGGAACAGGTTTCGCTGGCCGGACTGGCTGTCAGCACTGCGGCGACGCGCGCCGATCAGACAGCCGCCGCCCAGGCATCGACGCGGGCGGCCCTGGACGCCGCAGAGCAGGAACTGCTTGCTGCCCAGCAGAGTCACAACGACGCCCAGACGACGCGTCAGAACGCCGAGTCGGAGTGGAATGTCTCCGGAAAGCAACTCTCAGAACGGGAGCATCGGCTGGAAATTCTCCTCCAGTTGGAGCGGGAGGGGGAAGGACTTGGCGAGGGCGCACAGGCCATTTTGCGAGGTCTCGACCGACCGGAGTTCTTCCACGCAGGCATTCTCGGGACACTGGCCTCGCTCATTGAGGTTCCTGCGGCAGAAATTCCCGCAGTCGAAGCCGCCTTGGGAGCTGCAAGCCGTGCCATTATCTTTTCCGATGCCGACATGGCGGAATCCGCCCTTCAGACACTCAAGGAGGCCGCCCAGGGCCGTGCCGCCGTGCTCGCAACCGATCTTCTTGCACGACCCAAGGGGCAGAACCAGATGTTGCCGGAAGGGGCGCTTTGTTGGGCTGCCGATATCGTTCGGGTGAACGTCACGATGGGACCGGCCCACGGTCTCATAGCCAGGCTGCTGGAAGATGTGGCGATCGTGCCGGATCTGGCGACAGCCTTCCGCCTCAAAAAGCAGAATCCGTCGTTGGCTTTCGCTTCGAGATCCGGGGAATTCATCGACCGGGATGGCCTCTCGCACGGCGGCGCCACGGGTGAGGCGACCAACTCCGCTTTGATGAGGAGATCCCAGATCGCCACGCTCGAGCGTGAGGTCGAGACTCTCCGGGAGAGCTCCGCAAGACTCTCCCTTGTCAGGGAAGGGGCTCTGGCCGCCGTTGAATCGGCAACCAATAGACTTCGTGATGCACGGGAACACCTTGGCAACACCCAGGGCCTGCTTGCGGCGGCCCAGGCTGATAACCTCCTAGCGGGTCGGGAGGTGGAGAATGCACGGCATCGACACGAGTCCTTGGAGACGGAGATCGCTTCCTTGCAGGAGCATGTTCAGATCCTTGAGGAACAGATAAATGTGCGCCAACAGGAACTGGAGAGTGCAACTCAGGAGCTGGCAGCAGCCCGGGAGGAGCGCGCCGCCGCCACCGCCCGGATCACCCTTCTCCGTGATGCCGAGACCGAGGCCGCAAGCCACCTTTCGGAGGCCCGACTTCGGGTCGCAACCGAGCGTCAGCGTCAGGATGCGCTTTCGCGTCAGCGGGCGCCGATGGAGGCACGCATCCGGGAACTCGCCGAGACGATCACCGCACGCGAGCGTGACATTGCGACGCACGAGGAACGCATCAGGATGCTGGAGACCGAGTCGGCAAGCCTCGCGGAGAGCATCGAGGGATGGAAATCCGAGAGTGCCGAAGCCGAGGGGCGTGTCCTGGAACTCGGGATCCGACGGGCCGAACTTCAGTCAGGCATGGAGGCGCTCGAGATCGCCCTGCGCGGCGCCCGCAAAAATCTTTCGGAGCTTCAGGACAACCGGTCCAAGAACGAGGTGCGTCTTGCGGAATTGAGACTCCGCTCAGAATCGATCCGCGATCATGTCTCACGCCGCTACCAGCTTGATTTGGCGGGATTCGAACCGGATCGCTACGGATTGCTGAAAGCCGTTGCCCAGCAAAAGGAGAAAGAGCGGCGCAGCGCGCTTCCCGAGTCATCCGAGGCGTCGGCTGAAGGGGAATCAGGCTCCCAGGAAAATCCCGAGGTCTCCGTCGATGAAGTCAGGGCCTTGAGTCAGGCAATAAGCGGACCGATCCCCGCCGAAATTCCTTGGGAACGCATCGAGCAGGTCGTGGCCGAGTTGACCGAGCGTGTGGATTCCATGGGTCCGGTCAATCTTGACGCCATCCAGGAATATGACGAACTCGAGGAAAGATATACCTTCCTTGAGCAGCAGAATACCGACCTGATCAACGGCAAGGCCGAGCTGATGGAGGCCATAGCGCGCATCAACAAGACTACCAAGGAGCTCTTCTCCGAAACGTTTGAGAAGATCCGCGTGAACTTTCTGGAAATGTTCACCCAGCTCTTTGGGGGAGGAAAAGCGAACCTCCTCCTCATCGATGCAAGCGATCCTCTGGAGAGCGGGATCGAGATCATTGCGAGCCCTCCCGGCAAGAAACTGCAGAGCATCTCCCTGCTCTCCGGCGGCGAGCGAACGATGACGGCAGTGGCCCTGCTCTTCGCCATCTACATGGTGAAGCCATCGCCCTTCTGCGTACTCGACGAGATGGACGCACCTCTCGACGAGTCCAACATCGGCCGATTCATCAAGCTGCTCGACCGCTTTATCGGACAGAGCCAGTTCATGGTGATCACCCACAACAAGCGCACCATGTCCCGCGCGGACTCCCTCTATGGTGTCACCATGGAGGAGCGGGGCATTAGCAAGCTGTTGAGTGTCAAGTTCACCCCTCGCGACGAGCAGTTGGCCCCGGCTGCGGCCACCAACTCCACGTTGCGTGACGAGACGAAGGAGGAAACGGAGGGTGAAGCGGTTGCCACTGCCGGGAGCGAAGCGTGATTGATCCGGATTGATGGTCCGGAGATCCGACTCTTTGATTTCCGTGACTGACAGCCTTCGGCCTTCGGTCTAAATCCCTTACGTCATGCTTCTCCAAGGCTCCCCAGATTGGCAGAGATATCTTTTCTATGCCGCTATGTTCTTCCTTCTCTGGGAGATCTGGCGTGGCTGGCAACTCGGCCTGGTCCGGGGGCTCCTTCGCCTCGCGGCACTCTTCTTTGCTTGGGTAGGGGGCTCGGCGGCGGCTGGGACCACGGGAACAGTCACCGCTTTTTTCTCGAAGGTGCCGCCGTTGTTTGCGCCGGTTGTGGCCGGTCTGACCGTGGGATTGGGGATCTACTTGGGGATATCGCTGCTGGGCGGATTACTCTTCAAGAAGACTCAACATCATTCGGGTATGATCCGTTGGGGATTCGGAATTGGGGGAGCCCTCTGCGGGATTTTCTATGGTCTCATCCTGCTCTCGGCAGGGATCACGTTGATCCGGGGCCTTGGTACTCTCGGGGAGGTTCGCCTCGTGCAGGCCGGCAAGGAGGGCCGGACACCGGCCACCGAACAAAAGGCGACCTTTCTGATCAAGCTCAAGAATTCGATGGAGCTGGGGGTGAATGGCCAACGACTCAAGGGAGCCGATCCTTTGCCGACGGCCTTTTACGATAATATCGTGAAGGTTTCCATGGTGACAGGGGACCCGCAGGCCCTCGGACGTTTCGTCCAATACCCCGGAGTGAGCAAGCTGTTAAGCAACCCGCACATGGCGGCCATGCTGCAGGATCAGGCCGTGCTGAGGGCGGCGGAAAACCGCAACGTCCTTGTGCTTATCGGGAACAAGCAGGTGCAGGCGGTGGCCAATGATCCTCAGGTGATTGCCCTGCTAAAGGATTTTCCACTCGGGGAGGCACTCGACTTCGCTCTCGGACAGCAGGGGACCCCCCGGGTCACCCCCGGGCAACCGACCACTTCTCCACGCTCGCCTCGGACGAAACCACAGGTTAAGAATTCCTCCTCCAAACCTTACGCGACGCCTGTCAGCATCTCTAACTGATCCCGAGAAATCCATGAGTATTGAATACACAGTGACCATTGGCCTTGAAGTCCATGCCCAACTCAAGACGAAGAGCAAAATGTTCTGCGGGTGCAAGGTCGAGTATGGCGCCGAACCGAACACCCATACCTGTCCGACCTGCCTGGGGCTCCCGGGGGCACTGCCAGTCATGAACGGTGAGGCGCTCCGACTCACGGCCCGTGCAGGCCTCATGCTCGACTGCAATATTCCCGAGGTCTGCAAGTTCGACCGCAAGAACTACTACTACCCGGACATGCCCAAGAACTATCAGATCTCCCAATACGACCAGCCGCTCTGTCTGGGTGGGGGCGTTCCGCTCCACGAGACGGCCTATCCCAAGGATGCCCAGAAGACGATCGCAACGCCCGGCAAGACGATCCGGCTCACCCGTATCCACTTGGAGGAAGATGTTGCAAAGAGCTTCCATCTGGAAACCGCCAGCGGCATTGATTTCAACCGTGCCGGCACTCCGCTCATGGAGATTGTTTCCGAGGCCGACATCGCCTCCCCCGAGGAGGCCTTCGCGTATCTGACAGCCCTCCGTCAGATTCTTGTCTACGGCGACATCAGCGACGCCGACATGGAAAAGGGTCAGATGCGCTGTGATGTGAACGTCTCCGTGCGTCCCGTGGGTCAGAAGGAATACGGCACCAAGATCGAGCTGAAAAACCTTAACTCGATCAGCGGCGTCCGCCGGGCACTAGCCTTCGAGATCGAGCGACAGATCGCCTTCGTGAAGGCCGGTGGAAAGCTTGATCAGGAGACACGCCGCTGGGATGACGACCGTGGTGAGACCACCCTCATGCGCATCAAGGAGTCGGCCCACGAT
>CAIKFI010000062.1 GCA_903826635.1 uncultured Spartobacteria bacterium
TATGTTTCATTTGCTACAAAGTCCCCCCTGCGGAAATGAACAGATACAGCATTGGATTGAGCTATCTCATCCTCTAACTTCGACACCCCAAGTGTTGGCGGATAACGAAATGAAAAGTGTTTTTTTAAAATGTTTGCTACAGGGGAGAAATATTTCTCCGACTGAAATCCACCGTCAATAAGACATTTCTGAGGTGATTGATAAAAATCCGGATCAAAGTGAAATCCCTTTTGCATATACCACTGGCCTCCAAGGGGTAGTAGATTAGCATACCGAGACAAGCCCATCTTGCTAAGGATTCGGGAATACCGATCTTCTGAAACATTTTTCATCAGACCTCGGTGAAAATCAATTTCTTGATCTGTGGCAAACTGCTCGGTCACATTGAAGCAGTCGAGTCCATATCTCTCATGAAAGGCCGTCGCTTTGCCTTCAGAGAACCAAGAAACATCAAGTTTTAGAGTCGTCTGATGATGATGCGCCAAGGAGAGGCCGGCAGCATACTGGAACATCTGGTTGCCAAGGCCGCAATAGAGACGTGTTATAATCATTAGTAAAGCTCTCGATAAGATTCCAACACTTGAATTGCTTTGGATTTTCCACGCTCCCAAGCCTCCTCAAACCTTCTTTGAATATCATTCATGGGAGTTTTGGCCATGCTTAACCGTAAGCCTTTATAGGCTCTAAATATTTTTTCGGAGATACAATAAACCTCTTTTTTCTGTTCAGGAATAAGTCCATCCCAAACATATTGGAGAATAAAATATGAAAAAACCATCTCCTCAGATAATTTTAATATATAATCTAATTGCATTCTATTTGAAGAGATGAGGTGGACAAGCTGAAGCTTGGGAAAATGACCAACTGCAAAACCCAAAAGGCAGGAAGTTAGGCCCATATCACTATCTTCAGCCGAAGCTAAGGAAGATCCTTTACGACCCAGCCTTACGCGAAGTGGATCGGTAGCAGCCTGTAAGGAATACTGCTTAGCGATTTGACTCCTTATGACCATGCCAGCACCACAAGGGCAGGATTTAAAGACGCTCATCCCATCACCGAAGGCCCACTCCTCCTTTTCAGCAGGAACAATAGCCAAGAGATTTAGTTTATCAACTAACCACTCTGGTAGGGGACCTTCAAATTCACCAACAATATTTCCGCCGAATGCACCTACCCATGGATGTGAAATGCTTATATCAAGAGCATTTTTGAGATATTCAGAGTTTAGGACGTTGTCATCATCCACGAAGAGCAATAGCTCTGCCCTAGCTTCCCCAATACCCCTTAATCTTGCAGGAAGTAAACCTAACTTTGATTCAAATATGTGATGTGCATTTGGATGCCATGTGAGATTACATTTTTCTGAGATTGGTTCATTTGAGGCATTGTCGATTAGCAAAAGTTCCCATTGGTCTTTTGGTAATGTCTGTGCTTTTAAGGCTTCGAGTGTACGATCCAAATATTCCTTGCGTGGATTATGAGAGCAGATGATTACGGAAAGATTCATACGCTTGTTATCGACCGAAAAATTTTTTTATTCTTGATCACTAGTGTCCGGTTGAGAGGGTGATTGGTTTTTGTTGATTCTTCAAGATGAGTGACTTGCGATCAAAAATGAATGTGACGCATTTGAACTTTGAACGGCGGTTTTTGAGGATACTCGGCCATGAACTCTGGCCGCTACATCCTCTCCCAAGTCCTCGAACTCGTTCATCGGCAGACGCTCGACAGGCTGGTTCAACGCTACGACGCGGAGAGCAAGGTTCGTCATTTCGGTTGTCGGCAGCAGTTGATCTGTATGGCTTTTGCGCAGTTGACCTGGAGGGAAGGTCTGCGCGATATCGCCACCTGTCTCAACGCACGGGGCGAAGCTCTCTACCATCTTGGTTTTCGAGAGAGAGTTGCCAAGTCCACATTGGCCGATGCCAACGAGCAGAGGGACTGGAGACTCTGGGAAGATCTCGCCAAAGGGCTCATGCGCAAGGCGCGCGTCCTTTACGCCGGAGAGGATCTTGGATTGGAACTGGAGAACACGGTTTACGCTCTGGATTCCACCACGATCGATCTCTCGCTGAGTCTCTTCCCATGGGCCGATTTTCGAAGCACCAAAGCTGGGATCAAGATGCATACCCAGCTCGATCTGAGAGGCCCTATCCCGACCTGCATCCACATCACGGGAGCCCGCAATGCAGATGTTCACTGGCTCGACGACCTGCTCTTCGAAGCGGGAGCCTTCTATGTGATGGATCGCGGCTACATGGATTTTGCACGACTTGCTCGTATCGTTCAGGCGGGCTCCTTCTTCGTCACTCGCGCCAAGAGCAATCTTCGCTTTACCCGTCATTACTCGATGCCGAGGGATTGCTTGGAGGGCGTTCTCAGCGATCAGGTTGGATCTCCATCGCTTCCCAAAGCAGCGGCCGACTTCCCTTATCCTCTGCGCAGAGTGCGCTACTTCGATGCAGAGTCTTCCAAGCATCTTGTCTTCCTCACCAACAACCTGGAGATCCCGGCGCTCACCGTGGCCAAGCTCTACAAGTCGCGATGGCAGATCGAACTCTTCTTCAAGTGGATCAAAGGCCACCTCCGTATCAAACACTACTTCGGTACGAGCCCCAATGCGGTGAAGACCCAGATCTGGATTGCAGTGGCCGTTTACCTCATGGTGGCCATCCTTCACAAGCAGCTTCAACTCCCCGGCAGACTCCACAGAACCTTCCAGCTTTTGAGTGTTCATCCGTTTGAGAAGGTGCCTATCCATGAACTACTTACAGAAGAAGACCTCAAATCTTATATGCCTCAAAAAAATAACCAATTGATGCTGTGGGACTTATAACCGGACGCTAGTGCCTGCTTATAACAAAAGAAAAAGAAGAAAAAGGCGGAATCATAATAATCCCCTTAGAGATTCCATGGCTCTTTGCCCAACCCAGCTGTCCCCATTTCGTTGGAACCACATCAGTTAGAAGGAGTCCGCTGAGAATCAGGATTTGCTCAATTCGGTTGTTTTAAAAAATCTAAGATATTTTCCAAAGCCATCCTACCCTTTTGTGAAACAGCTTCCTTTGTATCGAACCCGATGTGAGGAGTGGCAATGAGGTTGGGAGCTGAAAGCAGGGGTAAGTTATCTCGAAGGGGTGGCTCCACATCAAAAACATCGACTGCCGCACCAGCAATGATCCCCTGCTCAAGGGCTTGATTTAGCGCCTCACTATCGATGATAGGCCCCCTTGCGGCATTGATAATAAAAGCGGACCGTTTCATCTGCCTCAAGCGCTCCATATTGACAAGTCCTCGGGTCTCCTCAATCAGGGGAACATGAAGCGTCACATAATCCGATTGGGTAAAAATATCATCGAGCGGCGTACCACTATCACGACCATGTGACAATACTTCCATCCCGAAAGCCCCTGCTAATCTAGCGACTTCATTCCCTATTGATCCCAATCCAATAATGCCCAGAACCTTCCCCTTGAGTTCCGTCCCCATATTGGTGACGGCACCATGTCGGATTTCATTCGCGTTCGTGATGATTTTGCGTGCTAAGGCAATCATGAATCCCATCACGAGTTCCGCAACGGCGGTTTTGGCATAACCGGAAGCGTTTTTTATCGTGATCTTCCTATCCTTAACGCTGACGGCATCGATCTGATCAATACCGGTGAAAGCTACAGAGATCAACTTTAGGAGGGGAAGATTCTTGATGATCTCGGCAGGAAGAGAGCGATTGGTGATGACGATGATTTCAGCATCTTTTGCCGCCCTAATCACTTCCTCATCAGTCCAACTTCGAGAATCAACCTCAGAAACTTGATGTCCTAAAAGTTGCGTTTGACACTCCTCTAAACTGATTCCGATTGGCTCAAGAATTACGATTTTCATCTCTCATGATGCTTTCCTGCGATCACGATGATGACCACAAAAAATGAGACGGATGGATGGGCGTTACGGTTCCGTTCGACCGCATCAAAACAGGCAAGTGCCATCCACCTTATGGCTGGGGGAACCTCTTCAAATTCAAAACCATAGTGATGATCCCTGCGGGTCAATTCCTGGAACCAGTGCAGGCGCTTCTTGAATCCGATGGAGGAAAGCCTCCCTACCTAACGACTCGACAAGGAATCCATTTTCATCAAGTGAACCAAAACGCAGTGTTGGATCGGATTCCAATCGAATTCTGGAAAGTTGCCATGATGATAACCCACAGGCATCTCTCCCAAAACGGATTCCGCGAAGAGCAACCTCTCCAGCTATGGTGAGCCGGGAGTTCTTACTCCAAGAGTTGGAGGTGCTCTCCGAAAACTCAAGGGTGCCTCCGCCCTGCAGGCGAATCATGAGGGAACCTCGGATTTCCAATGGCGTTTTGAAAATCTGCCGGACTCCTTCCACGATCAATTCACCCCCCCTCGCAGAGATCAGGACGTTCTCAGACAATGCATTCGCAGCCGAAATTCGGACGGAGCCCCGGCGGAGGTCCAGAATGCCACTGAAGTCAGGGTTCGGCCCGTTCATCATCAAAGCCCCATCACCCTTTTTTGTAAGTTTTCCAACTCCCTGCAGCTTGTTGTTCAGCGCGAGATCAAACCCGTTGAGTTCAAGCGTGCCGCCACCACTTGTGACGACAATGCTGTCCGGTCCCTCCATTTCGGAGAGCGTTTTGATCGTTCCGTTATTCAGCAGGGTGAACGAGTCCGCCGCCTCGTATTGCTGAGCCGCATAGGGAAGGGAGTTTTGCGGTTGCACCGTGTAGTAAGAGAAAGTGATTTTCCCCCTGTCTTCTACCGCCGTTAGAAAACCATAGACTTGTCCAACTCTTTTGCGGCTGATGGAAAGGGGAGGAGCGATAAATCCTGCGAGCGCCTTGAAGTTCCCGCCGGCCCCGTTGACGATATAAAGAACTCCATCCTTATAGTGCCTCTCGTAGTTGTGGACATGACCCGAGAAAACTGCGTCGATTCCGAGGGAGGCGTAGTCCCATTGCATCCATGTTGCCGAAGGGTGCCCTCCCATTCCGTTCTCCGAACTGCTGGATGTGTAGGGAGGATTGTGAGTTATCACAAACTTCCAAGGGGAGTGCGATTCCCTTGCTGTTTTGCTGAACCATTTGCCCTGTATGGAATGTCGCAGGTTTTGCTCTCCCGGGGTTAATCCATCGGGCAATAATCCTCCTGGGAGGGTGCTGGAGTAATAGGCATTGGAGAGCGTTCCTAGAAGCACTTCGTTGGGATCACTGCTGAGTGCAAACCAATGGACCTCCCCCCGAAGTTGATCCCAGTAGCAGCAACTTCCGGAACCGCTTCCATCTCCTTGATTTGAGAAATACTCCGTGTAGCCGATCGGTTGTCCATCCGGGTCATTCAAATGGTAAAGGGGTTGGGGCGTAATCTGTGCCGGATAGGTGGCAGTGTTAATGGGGTAGAAGAACTGGTCCGTGATCTTGCTTCGTGGCTGATGCCACCAGTCATGATCTCCCAGAATCGCCAGAAAACGTTGTTTTTCGGATCCTTTCCCCGCATAGGCACTCTTGCTGCCCTTGGGGAAAAGTATGTAGGGGGCATAGAGTTCACCAATCGTCTGGTCGTAAGCCTCCATCCCTGAAACAGGCCATGTTTCTTCATTAAAGGGATACTCGGGGCTTGGTGATCCGTCGTAGGGTTCGTAAATCTGGTCGCCGAGCGAGACGATATAGGCTTTGCCTTCAATGGGAGCGAATTTTTTTATTCCGTCCGCGACGGCCTGAGAATTCGGATTCTGAGAGGGAATCTTTTTGCCATCAAGGAAGTAACCTGCTCCAAAATCACCCACCAGAACGAAGCTAGTGTGGGGCGTCGATTCTGCTTTTGCTCTCAGAGGAATGAAGGGAAGGAAAGAGCTTATCCTGAAGAGTTTTGCGAAGGCCGCCCGCGCCGATGACAAGCCCAGAACCTGCAGGAAGCGCCGCCTTTTAAGATTGTTCATTCAGTACGAGTATAACAAGGCGTGGATTTTAAAACAAATTTGAGAGAGTGCGCAAAAAAATACTAAACCCAGGCTGGCGGGAGAGAGTGGGCCTTTTGGAGTCCATTCCGACTCCACGACCTGATAATGAGACTTGGGGCTGTTCATCCACTTGGATCAGCATAAGGACCGCAGGATCCCCATCAAGTGATCCGGAACGGTGTCTCTTTTTTAGCTGTTGGGGATCTCAGCTTGGTGCATGTCATTATTTAGGACTCTTCATAACGAGTCCTCTTATGATTACAGATGGTGATAGCAATAATCTTCCCTCACAAGTGTAGGAAATTCACAGATGCAACAGAGCTTGGGTGAAAACACTTAGTGTTCGGCCTCCATATTTTTCCCAAAATACTTCAAAGGCTAGGACACTTGGTGACCTAGTGGCCGCCATAAGATAAGGCATGATGTTCATTATCGACAGCAACAAGAACAAGAAGCGCCGCATGCCGGAGAATGTGAAGTGGCTCAAGGGTGACGAGACCGTACTCGCGCACATTGGTGGTATTTTTCAGATTCTAGAGCTCCAGCGAAGGGATGATTTACCTGGATGGCAAAAGTTCGCGCTGGAAGGTAAAGCGGGGATCAGGACCATTAGAAAAATGATCATTGAATGCGAGCAGGATCAGATCCTGAAAGATGTCGCTCTGGAAGGGTTGCAGGTTGCAGTTCCTCCTATCTACGTTGCACAAGATTAGGCTTACGCAGACACTGTCCAAAATCATTTTAGGGGTAGGACTCTTGGTGTCTAACCTCCATGATACGGTTTGGGAAAATGAATCCCGTTACCCGATCAATCCTTCTTCTCACGCTAGCTCTGCCTTTCAGTGGATGTTCTTCACTGGCAGATAAAAAACCTCAACCTAAGGGCGCCGCCATCGGCCAGACCGAGGCACAGATTACCAAGGAGATTGGTCCTTCGAAAGCCCACTACATGAATGGGTTCGTTCTCTTTCATGATGAGGTTGGCAACGAGGTCCAAGCCCACTTTGAACGGGGCAAAGCCGATTCGATCTTCTACTACACGTTCGACAGGAAGATCACAGATGCTTGGCTCTCTTCGGTTCTCAAGCTGAACTCTGGAGGTAGGCCGTGGGTTCTGGAGGCCTCATCGACTTCAGGCCGGAAAGTATACCACAGCACAGAGGGTAAACTTCATGCCTTCTTGAGTCGGGGCAGCCAACTCATGGTTATGAGGGATAGGTTCTTCCGGAATGTTCTCCACCCTGAGAGCAAAATGCTTATGGCGATTGATGACCTTCCGGAGTGCCTCTTCGAACCCGATCATTTCGAGGCACAGATCGGCATTAGGGAGTCCACTGTCATCAAGAACTACGGGCATGAGGTTTGCACATTCAAAGATGGCGCGAAAGCCTACAGCGACGGTTACCAAGATCCCGTGGTCCACTACAAAAACGGGATCTGCGACTTTGTGTCTTATGAGTCGGACAAGCACAAAAGAATAAGTGACTGCTGGGTATCCCAAACCCTGAATGAGAATTCGCGAGGAATTGCATGGATCGTTGCCGAGTGCTCCAAGCCCAACCAGATGGTTTACTGGACACCCAAAGCAAATTTGGTGGCTCAGATGCATAACCGCAAAAACCTCTACATCTACACAACACAACGCTGTGAGGAATGGCTTGAATCACGTGGAAAGAAAGGCGCAAAAGAATTCTATTTCAAGGCCAGTAATTTACCCTGCGCGCCTGTCTACATCAATGAGTCCGAGGCCTCAATGGCCAAGAAACTCGGTAAACCTAAGATCGAGAAGGATCATTTGGCGTTCCGCTCCGGTGATCTGATTGTTCTGGCATACTTTGATCACGGGATCTGTAACAAGATCACCTATAAATCAGCAAAAAAGCTGCCCTTCAGCGACCACTGGATCTCGTCAACCTTAGCTTTGAATGCCAGGGGGCGTGCATGGCTTGTTCGCGAAAGTTCGAATGCGAAATCGACCTACTACAATACCTACGACGATAAGTTTTATGCTCTACTGAAATCACCGAGTACACTTGGAGTCTGCACAGAAAAGGTGATACAGAAATCAATGCGTGAGTTAGATGCAGAGAAACGGAAGGTGCTAAACTCATCCCCTTCAAAGTCATGAAGAAATCCCGGAACGGCTCAAACGCCATGATGAAGATGGCGATCAATCAGAACGTCATGGGGCAGGTCTTTACGGTGGGGGTTAATCCGGAGGGGAAGGCAATGCTTACACCGACTCAATCCGACAATCAGGAACCCTACCGAATCATCGACGGACAGCCTGTCTATCACGTTTCTAGCAACACTTTCCATGGAGAGATCCCCTGTTGGGAATCCAACCGGGTTCACAAGTGGGGTTTCATCCTGCACCCGAATCTTCTCGGATCCTGCTTCCCCATCCCAGCAACAGCAAACTTCTACATCGATCCAAGGGTCCCTGGTTACTACATCCTCTGGACTCGGACGGTTTCCGATGATGAGAACGCCGAGGGCATGGGCCCCAGCCACGATGTCATCGCATGGACTCCGCGAGTGAAGGGAGACACCATCGAGTCAGCCGGGTATCGCCTTGTTCACGCCTTTATGCTGGAGATCCTTCTGGTGAAGGATGGGGAATGGCAGAGCGACCCTGACTTTGCCGGAGGCATAATCTGTTCCATAGAGATCGAGTGGATCATGGGAGCTATCTCCTTCTCACATCAGAACTCAAA
>CAIKFI010000063.1 GCA_903826635.1 uncultured Spartobacteria bacterium
AGAAGCTGATTTTCCGTATCGATGCGGATCAGGACACTCGTGCATTCATGGTACCCAGTCAACTGGTCCAGCCTATCGTCGAGAATGCGATCAAGTATGGCCAGCAGACAAGTCCCATGTCCCTCTCGATCCGCATCCAAGCCGAGATCACTGGTGACGGCCTCCATCTCGCGGTCCAGAATACAGGGTCGTGGGTGGAGCCCATCGTATCATCCCGTGATCAGGGCATGGGAATGGGAATCGGAATCAGCAACCTCCGACGACGTCTCCAGTTGCTCTTTGGTGACCGGGCGAGCCTGACCCATGATCAATCACCACACTGGGTACGGGCGATAGTGACGATCCCAATCATAAAGCCATGAACAGAAGTTCCGAAAGGCCGACACCTCCACGCCTGCGTGCCATCCTGGTGGATGACGAGCCTCTCGCAAGAATCCATCTGACCTCTCGTCTCAAGGAACACCCCGAGATCGAGATCGTGGGCGAGGCGGAAGATGTCCCCTCGGCCTATGGCCTGATCTCCTCAGTGAAGCCCAATGTAATTTTCCTCGATATCCAAATGCCAAAAAAAACCGGCTTCGCCCTCCTACCGCTGCTGGAGAAGGTCGATCCACAGCCAGCTGTCGTCTTTGTCACCGCCTATGACGAGTTTGCCATTCGGGCCTTCGAGGCCAATGCCCTCGACTACCTGACCAAGCCGGTCAGAGCCGGACGACTCGCCAAGACGATCCTACGCCTGCACAAGCAGCTGGTTTCACAAACCGGCATCTCTCATCCGAGCTCCGAATCAGGCACAAGGCTTGAAGCCCAGGACCTGGTCCTGCTGCGGGAGAAATCACTCACCATGATGGTAAAAACGCGGGAGATCGCTGCCATCGAGTCACAGGGCGACTACACCCGAATCCACTTGTGTGAAGGGAAGATCGTCATGATGAAACAGACGCTCGCGATCTGGGAGAGCCAGTTACCAGCCGAGCTCTTTGCCAAAGTCAGCCGCAGCCTGCTTGTGAACACAAAATCCGTGGCCAAGATGGAGAGAAAAAACCTACTCAGCTGGGACCTCCACCTTGAGGGAACCAAGGAACCGATTGCACTTAGCAATCTGGAGAGCAAGCGTCTGAGGGAAGCGTTGTAGAACAACCCTCCCTCAGGAAAGGTCCGGTTTCGCGGGATTGATCTTAAGGCGAAAATTCCTAAAGACCGTTAGGATGATCAATGTCCCAGGTAGGCGGAGCGGATCTTGGGATTCTCAAGAAGTTCGGTACCAGTTCCGCTAAGGGTGATCGCCCCAAGCTCCAGCAGGCAGGCTCGGTGAGCCAACCTCAGGGCCATCACAGCATTTTGCTCGACGACCAGAAGGGTAACCCCCGCCTGATTGATATCCCGGAGGATTGCAAAGATCTCGCGCACGAGTTTTGGTGCCAATCCCATAGAGGGCTCATCGAGCAAAAGAATCTCCGACCTGCTCATGAGGGCCCGGCCCATGGCCAGCATCTGCTGTTCTCCACCCGAAAGGGTTCCCGCCATCTGGTTTCGGCGTTCCTTGAGACGGGGGAAAAGTCCAAAAACCTTGGAGAGATTCATATCGTAGTTGCTCCTGTTCGTCCAGGCCCCGAGGCGCAGATTCTCTTCGATGGAGAGATTCGCAAAGATTCCCCTCCCCTCGGGAACAAGTGAGAGCCCCTTGCGGACGATCTCCTCGGGATGGGTCGTCCGGATGACTTGGTTGTCAATCCGTATGACTCCGGCATGGGGAACGGCACCGGCGATAGCGCGGAGCGTGGAGCTCTTACCGGCACCATTGGCACCGATCATGGCGACGATCTCCCCCGGATTGACCGAGAAGGAGATGCCACGCACGGCCTGAATGCCGCCGTAACAGACCTCCAGTTGATCAACCTCAAGTGCTGCGGAGGATGTCATGGGAGTTCTCCCTCCGTTCCAAGGTAGGCCTCGATGACGCGAGGGTTACCCTTCACCTCATCAGGTTTCCCGCCAGCAATCCTGACACCGAAGTCGAGAACCTCGATCCTGTCAGAGAGAGCCATGACCATCTGCATGTGATGCTCGATCAGCACGATTGTGAGCGAAAATTTGCCATGCACCCATCGGAGGAAGTCGGTGAGTTGCATCGCCTCCGAGGGGTTCATCCCGGCCGCCGGCTCATCCAGTAGAAGAAGCTTCGGATCGAGTGCCAAGGCGCGCACGATTTCAAGCCGACGTTGGGCACCGTAGGAGAGATCGCCGGCACGGTTTTCGGCAAGCGATCCGAGCTCAAAGAGTTCAAGGAGCTCCATGGAGGCGTTGATCGACTCCTTCTCTCGGAGGCGAGCATGCGGCGTGCTTAGCAGTGCATCGGGGGGTGAACAAACGATCTGTGAATCGTAAGCGATCCGAACGTTCTCAAGGACGGTGAGTTGGCGGAATAACCTGATATTCTGGAAGGTCCTGGCCACCCCACGCCGAGCGATTTCGGAGGGGCGTAGTCCGGCTATGGGGAGGCCTTCGAAAAGGATCTCCCCGGAGCTGGGAGGGTAGATTCCCGTCAAGAGATTGAAGAGCGTGGTCTTCCCTGCACCGTTCGGCCCGATCACGCCGAGGATTTCTCCTCGATTCACCGAGAGCGAGAGATCCCCGATCGCACGAAGGCCTCCAAATTGTCGCGTGAGGCGGCGGGTCTCAAGTAGGCCGCTCATTGAGGGCCCTCCCTTTTTTCGGTTTCCTTCTTTTTATTGGAACGGGGCGCAGGCGAAAAAAACGGTTTTAGCCAGGCCCAATCACGATATCCCATAATTCCTGATGGCCGGTAAAGCATCAAAACAACCAGGATCGCAGGAAGTACCACCATGCGCCATGTGCCGAGGGGTTGCAGCGACTGGGTAAGGATTGTCACGGCTCCAGCACCTAAAAGTGATCCACCGAGCGAAGCAACTCCCCCCAGATAGACCATCACAAGAATCTCGGTGGACTTGAGAATGTCGAAGGAAGAGGGATTGATGAACTGGAGTTGATGGGCAAAGAGAGCACCTGCCACGCCAGCAAAGAAGGAGGATGTCACAAAGGCGACGAGCTTTGCAGTGCGGGTATTCACTCCCATTGCCTCAGCGGCAATCTCATCTTCCCGGATGGCTGCGATGCCTCGTCCATATTTGGAGTAGACGAGGTTTCTGATTACCCAGAAGGCAACAACACACCAGAAGTAGGCCCAGGCAAGCGTGGTGAGACGAGGGATGCCCAGCATGCCTCGGGGCCCTCCGGTATAGGGAATATTCTCGAGCCCCGACTTCACGATCATGAGGAAGGCGAGCGTAATAATGGCCAGATAATCTCCACGCGTCTTGAAGGAGAGTATGCCGACGGGAATTCCGGCCAGCCCCGCCGTGCAACCGCCGATCAGTACAGCCGCTGGAAAAAGGAGGGCGGCAGGGGCGGTGGGGAAAAGCTTCACCGTCAGGATTGCCGAAGCATAGGCTCCAAGCGCCATGAAGCCTGCATGCCCCACCGAAAACTCCCCCATCCAGCCATTCACAAGATTGAGGCTAACGCAGAGGATGGCATTGATCGCCACCGAGATCAGGACGAACTGCAGGTAGTCGTTCACCAGACCCGTGGCTGGCAAGACTGCCGCAACAACCAATCCCAGGAGCAGGAGGCTCAGCGGAATGAGGTGTTTCTTGATCCCATCCATCATGCTTTATGAAGAGCCGGCTTCCCCAGAAGGCCGTAAGGTTTGAAGACTAGGATCAGCAGGAGCAGGGAGTAGGAGATCAGATCCCGGTAGGTCGAGGGTAGCACTGCCACGGTCATGACCTCGACGGATCCCAGAATAAAAGCCCCAAGGACGGCACCCCGCATGTTTCCGATCCCACCGATGACGGCTGCCACGAAGGCCTTCCAACCCACGGTGATTCCCATGGACGCACTGACCACGGGATAGGCCATTCCATAGAGAAGCCCGGCTGCTCCACCCAGGGCCGCCCCGATGGCAAAGGTGATGGCTATGATCTCATTGGCAGGGATACCGAGAAGAGAAACCATGGCACGGTCGGAAGCGATCGCCCTCATGGCCATGCCGAAAGAGGTTTTCCTGATCAGAAAGTCGAGTGCCAGCATGAGCCCAAGCGAAACCCCAATGATGACGATCTGGAGCATGGTGATCGTGACCCCGCCAAACTGGTAAGTGGCATTCTCAAGAAGCCGGGGCATCGGACGCGCGTAGGGGCTGATACCGAGGGTCGTATTCTGGATCACAAGACCGCATCCCAGCGCGGTGATAATCGCGGAAACACGGGGCGCCTTGCGAAGGGGGCGGTAGGCAAAGCGCTCGATCAGTGTGCCGAGTAAGGCTGTCGCCGCCATCACTACAATCAATGCCAACCAGAAAGGCACGGGAACAAGGGCGATCAGGAGGAGGCAAAAAAAGGCTCCGAGCATGAAGACATCGCCGTGAGCGAAATTGATCATGGTCAGGACGCCATAGACCATGCTGTAGCCCAGGGCGATCAAGGCATAGATGGAGCCAAGCTGAAGGGCGTTGATCGCCTGCTGGGCCAGATACTTCATTGAAGAATGCGACCGGTACTAAGGGTCGACGGTGCTCACCCAATGGAAGCTACCATCCTTGATCTGCATGATCACGGCGCTTTTCTCGGGATCACGCGCCCCCTCGGGGTAAACGAAGTGGCCGGTCACTCCCTCAAAGGTTCTCGTGGCAGCCATCGCATCGCGGACAGCGGTGCGATCAACCTTTCCAGCGGAGGAAATGCTTTGGGAGGCGAGGCCCATGGCGTCATAGGTCAGCGCCGCGACATCGTCGGGAGCATTGCCATACCGAGCCGTGTAGTCGGCGATGAATTGTTTCGCCTTCGGGGTTGCCGCTTCCGTCGAGTAGTGGTTGCAGAAATAGGAGCCCTCCAGGTTCTTTCCGGTATCGAGCTTGATGATGTCGGGGGAGCTCCAGGCATCACTACCAAGAAAGGGAGCCTTGATACCAAGCTGGCGCGCCTGGGCCGCAATCAGGGGCGTGTCGTTGTAGGGTGCGGGCAGGTAGATGATATCCGGAGCGGATTCGCGAATTTTGGTGAGCTGAGCCGAAAAGTCACGATCACCAGTCGAGTAAGTCTCCATGGAGACAACCTTGCCGCCAGCCTTTTCAAAGGCCTCCTTGAAGAGGGCACTCTGGCTGGTGGGCGCCTCGGAGGTGACATCATAGAGGACGGCGGCCGTCTTTGCATGGAGGTTCTTGGTGGCAAAAGCCGCAAGAACAGGCGACTCAAAGCGGTCGGTGAAGCAGGCGCGAAAGACATTCTTTTTTGGTTTTCCAGTCTGGGTATCCTGAGTGGTCTTGGGATTTGTCGACCAAGGGGAAATCATGAGACATCCGAGCGACTCGGCGAGCTCTCCCGCAGGGATCGCGCAGGAGCTGGCATCAGGTCCGACCATGACAAGCACCCCGTTCTGGGAGATCAGACGCTGGGCAGCGGCAGCGGACTGATCGGCCTTGCACGAGTTGTCGACCACGGAGAGCTCGACCGGAATTTTTGTCCCTCCAACCATGATGCCCCCATCCCTGTTGACCTGCTCCGCGAAGAGCTCCGCAGCCTGCTTGCAAGAAGCTCCGACGGCTGGCATTTCACCGGTAAGTTCGGCGTTGATGCCGATCTTCACCGAGGGCTTTGACGGTTGACACGAGGCAACAAGCAGGGAACCGATAGTTAGAGCGACAATAGCGAAGGGGATGGAACGAAGGCCGAACATTGGGGGATTGGCAAAATACATAAGTGCTGGTTAAAGACCTGAGAGAGAGGTTGCAAACCTAATCACCAAACAATCGATAACCAAGCTCCAGCAAGAGCATTCCGATGCATCGTAAATAGCTGAGCCTCGTGCGATTCGTCGACGTTTCCCAGCGATTCATCGACTTTCATTGGAAGGATCCCGGACTTTGATTATAAAAGCATCCGTGCAGATTCGGCACCATATCATGACAATAGCCATGGCCCTCGCTCTTTTCGTAGCGATCGGAGGGCCCCTTGCCGTTCTTCAGGGTATTGCCTGGGTGAATATGGTGCATGATTTCTCCAAGACCGGATCCCTGACACAAGCTGTGGAGAAGACCTTCGACGGCCAACACCCCTGCCCGCTTTGTAAAAAGATCGCTGCCCAGCGCGCGCATGAGGAAAAATCCCCCATCGCCATGAAGGTCGACAAGAAGGCCGAGCTCTTTGTCGGCTCGGCCCGATCCAATGTGCCGAGCCCGATTGCCCGCGCGATCGTCTATGGTCCAGCCCCTTTTGTTGTGATGCCAGAGCTTTTCTTTGCTCCGCCGGTGCCGGTGCCAATCGTTGCGGCCTCTTAGGCTAGCGCTCTTTTCAAACTCTCCGGATTCTGTGGTCCGGTAAGCCCGTTGTCAGTCCGGCGCTGTGCTTCGTTTTATTTGGCGACCGTTTCGGGTCGTTATCTTCCGTCGTTCAAAACCAAATCCCTGCAACTTTACCCGACCATCATGAAAAATCTTCGTTCGCTCCTTTCGAATAGTGCCATCAGAGCATTTCTGGCGCTTTTACTCTTCAACTCCCCATCCAACCTCCACGCCTGCGCCTGCGGTTGCAGTGTCTACAACGTGGGCACCGGATATAACTTTCCCGAAGGTGCCGGCGGTATGGCATGGACGGAATACGACTATATTGGCCAGAGTCAGAACTGGAGAGGTATGGGGCCATCAGCTGCTGGGAACAACCCACATCAGCTGAT
The DNA here is from genome assembly GCA_903826635.1 of uncultured Spartobacteria bacterium. GTDB lineage: Bacteria > Verrucomicrobiota > Verrucomicrobiia > Chthoniobacterales > UBA6821 > UBA6821. The sequence continues at coordinate 6,754 of CAIKFI010000063.1, forward strand.
CCAGACCTCCTGGCTCCAAGGAGGCTTCCAATACTTCTTCAATGAGAAGTGGGGGGGCTCGGTAGTAGTACCTTCAGCGAACCGGATTGTCCGCGCCCAGAGCGATGACGGAATGGAGGTCCAGCAAGGTGATGCCGCTCCATCGCCCAAAACGTTCACCAAGCAGTGGTGGGGCATGGGGGATATCCGACTCAACGGCTACTACACCGGATTCTCTCCCGACATGTCGACCGGAGTGAATCTTGGGGTAAAACTTCCCTCCGGGCTATGGAACGAGCCCGGGATCGATCGTGACAATCAGATCGGAACCGGAAGCACCGATATCCTCTTCGGAATCTTCCACCGCCACCGGATCACAATGGACGAGAAGTGGAACTGGTTCGTCGATTCTCAACTCGATGCTCCGGTCATCACTCAGGCAGGATACACGCCCGGGATCCAACTGAACGGTACGGCAGGTTTCTATTACACAGGACTGAAAATCGGAAAGGTGAAGATCCGTCCTCTCGGTCAGGTGCTCTTCGTCAACAAAGCCTCCGATTCGGGACCCGCGGCCGATCCCAAAAATACCGGCTACCAGCAGCTCTCACTCTCACCTGGCATCGAGTTCGACTTCAAGAAGGTGCGAGTCTACGCCGACGCGGAACTTCCAGTGATGAACAACATGGTGGGTAATCAGTTGATCGCCCCTTGTACGGTCAAGGTGATTGCCAGCTACATCTTCTAATTTGAAGAGAGCTTGGGATTTTGACGCGAGGAGTTGTTGCTGCTCGGTCGGCGTAGGCTTGCTACAGGTTCCCTTGTGCGTCTAGCCCCGCATCTAAACTTCGAAGCCCTATTGCTTATATTTCAGAGCTCTTACGCTCTTAAGCTCTTTGCCCTGCATCCCCCTGCATCCTTTATCCCCTTGATCCCTGTGATGAACGACTGTCGGCGGTAACCCCCGATGATCAGGCTCCGATGTCACGGCGGAGTTGCTTTCCCTCAAAGGCGATCTTATCGGCGGCGGCATAAGCTTTCTGCCGAGCTTCTTCGAGGGTGCTGCCCAGAGCGGTGACACCGAGAACGCGACCTCCGTTCGTGACGACATGCCCCTCCTTGTGTGCCGTTCCTGCATGGAAGACGACGACATCCGGATCGGCTGAGGCCTTTTCGATGCCGGTAATAACTTTACCTTTCTCGATCGGGCCGGGATAGCCCCCGGAGGCCAGGACCACGCAAACCGCAACACGCTGATCCCATTCCGGCCTGGCATCGGCAAGAGTCCCGTCGATCGTTGCCTCGATCAGATCGAGGAGATCGCTTTTCAGACGACGCATCAATGACTGGGTCTCCGGATCACCAAACCGGCAATTAAACTCCAGAACCTTGGGGCCGTTGGGGGTCATCATCAGCCCAGGGAAGAGCATTCCCTGAAAAGGGAGTCCGTCAGCTGCCAAGCCCTTCACAAAGGGCTCCAGGACCTCCCTCGCGAGACGCTGCCTCATGGCATCGTCCACAACGCGAGAAGGACTGATCGTTCCCATGCCACCGGTATTGAGACCTTGGTCGCCATCGAGAGCACGCTTATGGTCCTTGGCATCGGGGAAGAGAATGTAGTTTTTGTTATCGATCAGCGCGTGCAGGGAACACTCGGGACCGGTCAGGAACTCCTCGATGACCACCGTGTTGCCGGCATCGCCAAAGATCTTCTCGACCATGATTTCACGGATGGCGGTCTCCGCCTCCGTCGGGCTATGGGCGATCACCACACCCTTCCCTAGGGCAAGTCCATCAGCCTTCACAACCAGCGGATAAACGGCCGAGCGACAATGGATCAGCGCAGCAGAACTGTCGGAAAAAGTGACTGATCCCGCCGTAGGAATGCCGTGCCGGACCATGAAGTCCTTGGCAAACGACTTCGAGGCTTCCAGCAGGGCGGCGGCGGCTACCGGACCAAAGACTCGGAGCCCCTGTTGATGGAAAAGATCGATAATGCCTGCCGCCAGAGGATCGTCCGGCCCGACAATCGTGAGGTCCACCTGCTCCGCTTTGGCAAGATCAGCGAGCCCCTGCAAGTCGATTGCGGCAACGGGGTGATTGGTTGCAATCCCTGCAGTTCCCGCATTCCCGGGAGCGCAGAGAAGCTGAGTCACACGAGAGCTTTGAGAGAGCTTCCAGAGGAGAGCGTGTTCGCGGCCGCCCGAGCCGATCACCAAGATTTTCATCCCAGAAGCATGGACGCAGGGAATGCTTCACGTCCAGATTGGAAGCAAGGGGCCACAAAGAGCGATGGAGCATCCTGTGACGAAATCGTCACATTGGTCTGCTTGGTAAATGGCTTTCCTCATCATACACAACATATTGTGTCTCAAGAAAACCATAGCCACTACAGGAGTGTATGGATCTCCGATGTGCACCTTGGAACCCGTGGGTGCCAGGCGACCGCCCTGCTTGGATTCCTTCGCTCCTTTGAATGCGATACCCTCTATGTGGTCGGCGACTTGATCGACATCTGGGCCATGAAGCGTGGAGTCTACTGGACTCAGGAGCATAGCGATGTGATCCAAAAGATCCTTCGTAAGGGACGCAAGGGATCAAAGGTCATCTACATCCCGGGCAACCACGACGAACGGATCACGGATTTCACAGGAGATTACGCTAACGTCCATATCCAGCCTCGTGCCTTTCATACCACGGTTGACGGCCGCCGCCTTCTCGTGGCCCACGGGCATGAGCTCGACACCGTGGTTCAGAACCTTGGCTGGCTGGCCCATCTCGGGGATATTGGATATGCATTCCTCCTTCAGCTCAATGGTCCGGTGAATTTCTTCCGACGGCTTCTCGGACAAGGTCATTGGTCGCTGAGCGCCTATGTGAAGAGTAGCGTGAAAAACGTTGTGAACTTCATCGGGGGATTCGAAGAATCGATGATTCATTTTGCGTCCGATGCACAGGCTGAGGGAATCATCTGCGGACACATCCACACGGCGGCAATCCGCAAGATCAAGGACCTCGATTACTACAACACGGGCGACTGGGTCGAGAGTCTTACGGCACTGGTCGAGGAGCGGGATGGAGAACTCAAACTCCTTCAATTCTCAATATCAGGGGATCTCCTGCGCACGCTGGCCGTGTGTGGTAAGTTTGAGAAAGAGGCGGAAGCACCTTCATCAGGACCATTCCGAGAAGATCTTTCCGAAGCGCTCGTAGTCTGAAAAAACTGGCGGGAAAGCCTTCCCGAGCTTAATGAAGAATGGCTTCAAGATGACCATTTGCCTGCTCAAATCAAAGATTCACCGCGCCGTCGTGACCGGAGCCTCGTTGGATTACGAGGGAAGCCTCACCATCGCCTCGGATCTGGCCGAAAGAGTCGGCCTGCTTCCCTACGAGAAAATCCTCGTTGGCAACATGGGGAACGGAGAGCGCTTCGAGACCTATGTGATTTACGGGACCCGGGGCTCCGGAGTGATCGAACTCAACGGAGCGACCGCACATTTGGGGAAGATCGGCGACCGCCTCACCATTATGTCGTATGCTTGGATTGATGCGCGTGAGGCTTCCTCTCACAAGCCCTCGGTGATCCTTCTCGACGAGGCGAACACGGTGATTCGGGCATAAATCGCATTTCAGCAGTCACGGATCCTGATGAATCTGTGGAAAATGGAATGTGGAAAGCGTAGAGTCTTTTTACTTCAAGGCGTGCGCCCCCAAAGATCCCAAGGCGGTAAGCACTGAAAAGACAATCACCCAGGGAAGGATTCCGACGGAGATTGCCATCTGGATCTTTCCGGATGACTCTCCGAGAGCCAGCGCAATTGCGGCCGTTGCTTGAGGCCCTATGGTGACCGGTGCAATAAAGGCCAAACCCCAAAGACCGAACCGGGCCCAGATCCGCCAAAAGAACTTTGTGGGATCAGGTGTCTTGGAGAGTTTTAGTTTTTGAAACAACCAGTTCCTCAACGGCACTCCTCCAGCCAGTACCATGAGACCACCCGCCGAATAGCCAAGCCATGCGGAGAAGGCTGCCAACCAGAGCGGAGCATGGGCGGCCACACCCGCCGGAATCGCTCCCACAAAATAGAAAAGCCCGATTCCGAACGCGGTGAGTGCACCAGTCATTCCCGAGAGTTAATCAGAAACTCAAGAAAACAGGAACTGCGTAAGGTTGATGAGTCTACAGAGTCTCCAGTGGGTTGTGATTTGTGGGTTGTGGCCAAGAAAGTGATGACGAGCGGGAAAAGAATCCTGAAACATTGCCCCGCTGCAAGCCCGGGATTCCCTTGTCGCGCATCAAGCTTCAGAATATCGCGTTGTCGTCGTCATTGTTCATCCCTCGCAATACCATGCCCCTGCTCTTCTCCTCCACCTACCGAGCACCATGGGGACTCTCTAACGGGCATCTCCAAACGATCCTTCCCGTCCTCATAAGAAGGGTTCCAAGAGTCACCCCGGAGAGGGAGCGCATCGTGACCCCCGACGGGGACTTTTTGGATCTCGATTGGAAGCGTGACCGCCGCTCGGAGTCCCTTGTCATCATCACGCACGGACTGGAGGGAAACTCCGCCAATGCCTCCGTGCAGGGCATGGCCTCAGCATTCCATCGGGCCGGATGGGATGCCCTTGCCTGGAATCTTCGTGGCTGCAGTGGAGAGCCCAACCGCCTGCTCCGCACCTACCACAGCGGCGCCTGGGAAGATCTTCAGCGCGTGATCGAGCATGCTGCAACTTCCCATGGTTCCTACCGAAAGATCGCCCTGGTCGGGTTTAGTATCGGGGGAAACCTTACTCTCAAATACCTGGGGGATCGCAGGTCTTCAATCCATCCCTCCATCAAGGGCGCGGTAGTGTTCTCCGTGCCGTGTGATCTCGCCTCGAGTGCCAGAGTTCTGGAGAGCCGTGTCAACAGCATCTACATGAATCACTTCCTCGGGGATCTTCGTAGGAAAATCCAGGAGAAGGCTAAAGCTTTTCCTGGAGGGATTTCGCCCGAGGGGCTTGATCGGATCCGAACCTTCCGTGAATTCGACGGCGCCTACACCGCCCCGCTGAATGGCTTCCTGAGTGCCGAGGATTACTGGGCCAAGGCCAGCAGCAGACCATCACTCCACGGAATCACCATTCCGACACTTCTCGTGAACGCACTCAACGATCCCTTCCTAGGCCCCGAATGTTTCCCCAGGGAAGAAGCCAAGGCTAATCCCCACCTTCACTTGGAACTCCCCGAAAGCGGCGGCCACCTCGGCTTCATCACCTTCGGTAAGGAATACTGGTCCGAATCGCGAGCCGTGGAGTTTTGTGGAAGGCTGGAGGGAAGAGGCTACTCCTCTTCGTAGTCTTGATTTGGGAGATCCATGCTGCCGTGGAGGATGCGTAGAACTTCGATCGCCTCTGTCCCCACTCGGTAAAAAATCAAATGATTGCGGCAGAGTAGAGAACGTATCCCGGAATAGATCTCCGTTCTTGGTCGGCCCAACTCCGGATGCACAAGAAGCTCCCCTGCTCGCTCAAACACATGATCCACATAGCGGTCGGCTGCCAACTCATCGTGAGCAGCGATATATTCCCATAGGTCGATCAGATCTTCCTTCGCTTGCCCCGAAAACTGGAGCTTCATGCAACCCTTGACCCCCGACGTGAGCGCCCGAGCTGCTTGATCTCTTCCTTCATGGAATGATCCCAGTCATGGAGATCACCCGAATCAGCGGACTCAATCCCCACGGCAACAGCATCCCTAAGATTCACAAGCCGGGAACTCTTTCGAGTCTCCCGTTCATGCAGTGCCCGCAGCGCCTCCCGCACCACCTCACTTGCCGAGGTGTAGAGACCGCTACCGACCTTACGCTGAACCCACTCCTCCATCTCAGTGGTCAGAGAAACATTCATGCATTTATCATTCCCTAACGCCAAAGATTGTCAATTCTTGGCGCCGACCTCAAATCACCCAACAACATCCACAAACGCTCCATCGATTCCCTGAAATCCGCAGATCAGCACGATCACCGCGCGTTGCTTGCTTTTGCGAGGAACTGAGGGGGAGCGGCTGTTAGCGTATTAGGCTATAAGCTAAAGTGGAAAAGCACTTCAAAATATCATACACCTTTGTTAATTTTAATAAATGAATGCTGACCAACCAAACAGCATAGTGGAAGCGATCTTGTGGTCTTTGTTTCTTTTTCCAGCAGCAATTTTGTCTGTTGCTTTTGGGGTTATAAGCCTGCGGGTTGAGTGGGAAAAACAAAAGGAGCGAGTGGATTTGCCATTTTACGCATGGCTTAAAACGCTTGGTTCAACCATATTAGTTTTTTGCAACTTTTGTTTCTCTTGGAGTCTATCTTATGTGGGATTCTTTCTCCCGCTTTTTGCTACTCCACAGTCGCTAAACTGAAACTCTATTCATATCGAAAAGCTCTAGAATTTTGCACAGGTTAGCCCCTGAGCCAAAACAAAGGCTTGGAAGATCGGATGGAGAGCAAGGCGAGCGAGCGAAGCTGTAGTGAACTACTGCGAGCGAGCGGCAACACCGCGAGGCGCAAAAATCACAAGCCTGCTATTGATCCTTAAAGGAGCAATAGCGCCGGAGATTCGAGCAGCTTGCGGAGGGCGCTCATATATTCGGCAGCCACTGCGCCATCCACCACGCGGTGATCGCCGCTCAGGGTAATGCTCATGCGATGGCCGATCTCAATCTCGTCGCGGCTGTTGACGACGGGCTTCTTGACGATGGCACCGACGGCAAGGATTGCAGCTTGGGGAGGATTCACGATTGCACAGAACTGCTCGATGCCGTAGGCGCCGAGGTTGGAGACGGTGATGGTCCCTCCTGCATATTCCTCGGGCTTGAGCTTCTTGTCACGGGCGCGGAGGGCGAGATCCTTCACGGAGGCGCTGATCTCCTTGAGAGACAGCTTCTGGGCATCGCGGATGACCGGGGTGACGAGGCCATCCTCGACGGCGATCGCGACGGAGAGATTCACGCTGCCATACTGGATGATGGCATCTCCGGAAAAGGCGGCGTTGACCTTCGGTTTCTGCATGGCGGCGCGGGCCACGGCGGAGAGGGCGATGTCGTTGAAGGTGATCTTGCCACCCCCAGCAGCACTCTTAGCTTCAATGTATTCCTTGCGGAAGGCCATCATCGGGGCGGCATCGATCTCGATGGAGAGGTAGAAATGGGGGATCTGGGTCTTGCTTGCAAGGAGCCGCTCGGCAATGACGCGGCGCATGCCGCTCAGAGGAATACGGGTCTCGGGCATCCCGGCGATCGGGGTGGGCAGGATGGCGGCCACGGGCGAGGAACCGGCAGCGGTAGGGGCGCCTCCACTCCCAACACCAACTGGTGCATTCTCGACGTCAAAAGCGATGATGCGGCCGCCGGGTCCGGTTCCTTGAAGTCCCGCGAGGCGGACGCCCCGGGCGTCGGCGATCTTGCGGGCAAGTGGGGAGGCCTTGACTCTTACCCCGGTCACTCCGGAATTCACATTCCCACCAACTCCTCCACCACCAGAGCGGAGCGCAGCGGCTCGGGCCCGGGGAGTCAGTGGACGGCCGGAAGCGACGGTGGGACGCGAGGAGGGAGCTTCAGTCGCTGGGGCAGCAGGGGCAGCCTTTGGTTTGCCTCCGGCTTTTTCACCTTCCTTCAGAACAAGTGCCAGAGGAGCGCCGACGACGACCTTGCCACCTTCTGGAACAAAGATATCGGTAAGCGTCCCTTCCTCAAAAGACTCCATCTCCATGGTGGCCTTGTCGGTCTCGACCTCGGCCAGGATGTCACCCACCTCGACTTTGTCCCCCTTCTTCTTGCGCCAGCGCAGGAGGGTTCCTTCCGTCATGGTGTCGCTCAACTTGGGCATCGTGATTTCTGGCATGGTCGTGAAGGGTGTGGTGTGGACTAAAAAATCTATGACTGGATGTTCTCGCGCAGAGACGCGGTGACGCGGAGTTGGGGAATAAGTGCAATTTCATTCCTCTGCGCCTCTGCGTTTGCATGTCCGGCCGTTGCTACGCAACCGTTACGGCTGCGGGAAAATTTTCCCAGGGATTCTTGGAATGGGATGCAGTTCATGGAAGGCATCAAAAGGACGAAAGGACTTTGGCGACGACAGCTTGGGCATCGGGCAGTTGAAGCTTCTCCAGAGGCATGCTGTAAATTGCAGGAGCATCCAGTGCGGTGACGCGGAGGATGGGGGCATCGAGATCGTCGAAGGCATGCTCGGCAAGGAGAGCTGCGATCTGGGAACTGACGCCGCAGAAAGGCTTGTTCTCATCGACAAGGACGGCACGGTGGGTCTTCGCCACGGAATTGAGGATGGTTTCCTCGTCAAGGGGGCGGATCGAGCGCAGATCGACAACCTCCGCCTCAACGCCATGTTCTGCGGAAAGAATCTCCGCGGCGGCCAGACAGGTGAGGACGGCGCGACCGTGGGCGATGAGGGAGACATCGATTCCTTCGCGCTTCACTTCGGCGACACCGAGCGGAATGGTGTAGGCGCCTTCAGGCACCTCGCCGAGATCGCCGTAGAGGAGGGTATTCTCCATGAAGCAGACGGTGTCGTTATCCCGGATGGAGGAGATCATGAGCCCCTTCGCATCGTAGGGGGTTGCGGGGCAGACGACCTTGAGGCCGGGAGTGTTCGCCAGGAAATTCTCCGGTGTGTGGGAATGGGTCGCCCCGACATTGGTCCCGCCGTTGGCAGGGCCGCGGATAACCATCGGGACATTGATGAGACCGCCCGACATGTAGCGGATGCAGCCGGCGTTGTTAATGATCTGATCGAAGCCGACGTAGGCGAAACTCCAGAACATCAGCTCGACCACCGGGCGCAGTCCCATCATGGCGGCGCCGACGCAGAGTCCTAGGAAAGCTGCCTCGCTGATCGGGGTATCGATGACACGCTTTGATCCGAAACGTTCCCAGAGGCCCTCGGTGACCTTGTAAGCGCCGTTATACTGGGCGACCTCTTCTCCCATGAGGAAGACGTTCTCGTCACGGGTGAGTTCCTCGGCGAAGGCATCGTTGAGTGCTTGGCGATACGTGATGACAGGCATGGCTAGAAAGATGGCGAAGGGCGAAAGGCGAAGGAAAAAAGGGGCGAAATCATGATCATTCGCTGAAGAAGAAGCGGCCGGTTTGGCCAGCTTCGGTCTTGTGATCGACCTCGTGGTAGATGCCCTCGAAGATGCTCTCCTCAGGGGGCCAGGGGCTGGCAATCCCGAACTCTGCTGCTGCTGCCGCCTCGGCCTTTGCCTCGGCGTCGATCTTGTCAATTCCAACCTGGGTGATCACGTTCTCGGCAAGAAGCTGATTCTGCCAGAGTGTGATCGGATCGCGTTCGGTCTTGTAGAGCTCGATCTCCTCGGGTGATCGGTATTTCTTAGCATTCGCATCAGCAACGGAATGCCCATAGTAGCGGTAGGTTGCGACTTCGAGGACGTGCGGTCGATACCTCGTGCGGGCCTTCTCCATGGCTTCGCCCAAGGAGGCCCTGAGTTCGTAAAGGTCGAATCCGCTGCAGAGTGACCAATCGACATCGAATCCCTCCGCACGCGAAGCGAGCGAGTGACGGATCGCCGAGGATCGCTCGAGACTAGTCCCCATTGAGTACCCGTTATTTTCTATGACAAAGACGATCGGGAGTTCCATCAATGCAGCCATGTTGAGGCACTCGCTGAAGACCCCCTGATTCACCGCTCCATCACCAAGGAATGCAACCGCACAACCCTTGTCCTTCTTGTATTTGATCGCGAAAGCTAGGCCAAGGCCGAGAGGTGTCTGACCCGCAACGATGCCGTGGCCTCCCCAATAGTGCTTATCAGGAGCGAAAAAGTGCATCGATCCCCCCTTCCCCTTGGAACAACCCGTGCCCTTCCCGAAAAGTTCGGCCATGCATTCGTTCATCCCCATGCCGACGGCCAGGGCATGACCATGATCACGGTAGGCAGTGATGATCTCATCGTGGCCGTTCATGAGCGAGGCGGTGCCGACGGCGACCGACTCCTGACCATTATAAAGGTGGAGGAAGCCCCCCATGATCCCCTGATTGTAGTATTTCAGGGCCTGCTGCTCAAAACGGCGGATGCGGAGCATCTCACGGAGGAAGTTTATCTTCTGGGCCGGTTTCAGGGAGGAGTTGAAGGGAGACTTGGAAAATTCCGCTTTGGAAGAGGCTGTTAAAGTGACCTTTTCAGGAGCGACAGACTTGGCCTTGGTAACAGCCTTGACCGGCACCTTGGCCGATTTGGGAGCTGTTTTTGAAGTCGCTTTGGGGATTGCTTTCAGAGTCGCTTGGAGGATCGCTTTTTTTGCAGCAACCTTAGAAGCGACGGGACGAGCCGCTTTTTTTGCGGCAGTCTTTTTGGTTTTTGAAGGTAGGGAAAGTGTGCGTGGCATGATACTTCACAATCTGGAGACAGACGATTGTGAAGAGAAAACTATCCCGAAATTCCTAACCAGCGGCAAGCCCGAAGCAATAGGGCAGAGAGATAATCAGGAACTCAAGAAGTCAAGAACCGAGGGAATCTGAAATGCTAGGCGTACTAGAAAAAGACCCCACCCGACGATCGCGGAGTGAGGTCTGTATTCTTCAACTTGCTCAGGTCTTTTCCTGATTTTCTGAGTGCCTGATAATATTTTCGGTTTTACTTTTTCCCCAGGGCTTCCGCCTCCAGGGCAGCTTTCACGGCCGTCTCGATCTCGGCATACAGAGCCTGATCACCCTTGAGGAGTTCCTTGGCAGCATCCCGGCCTTGGGCGATATTGCTCCCCTTGTAGCTCATCCAGGAACCGCGTTTTTCAATGATGTTCTTCTCCAGGGCAAGATCGAGCAGGGAACCGGTGCAGGAAATCCCCTCGTTATACATGATGTCGAACTCGGCCTCCGTGAAGGGTGGCGCGACCTTGTTCTTCACGACCTTGACGCGGGTGCGGTTCCCGGTGACCGTGCCATCCGTCTGCTTGATCGCACCGATGCGGCGGATATCGACCCGGACGCTTGCGTAGAATTTGAGCGCCTTGCCGCCCGGAGTTGTCTCCGGATTACCGAACATCACACCGATCTTTTCGCGGATCTGGTTGGTGAAGATGCAGCAGCAATCGGCTTTGGAAATAAAGGCCGTAAGCTTCCTCATCGCCGCACTCATGAGACGGGCTTGGGCTCCGACGACGGAGTCACCGATTTCCCCCTCGAGTTCCGATTTTGTCACCAGGGCCGCAACGGAATCCAGGACGACGACATCGACTGCATTGGAGCGGACGAGCGTCTCGCAGATGCGGAGGGCCTCCTCACCGGAACTGGGCTGTGACACTAACAGTTCCTCAAGATTCACGCCGAGTTTGCGGGCATAGCTGGGATCAAGTGCGTGTTCTACGTCGATGAAAGCGGCGACTCCACCGCGCTTCTGGGCCTGGGCGACGACCGTCAGCGTGAGTGTGGTCTTTCCGGAGGACTCGGGTCCGTAAATCTCGACGATGCGGCCTTTGGGAAATCCTCCCACACCAAGGGCCCTGTCAATGAGCAGATTGCCCGTCGGGATCGAGGCGATGTTCACCGCCGAGGCATCTCCGAGCCTCATAATGGCACCGTCACCGTAATCTTTCGCGATGGCCTGGATGGCAAGATCCAGATTTTTGGCGCGAGCAGTCGCGGCTTTGTCGTTGGATTTCTCGGCGGTTTTTTCTGATACGGTTACGTCGTCTTTGGCCATGGTTCGCAATGGGGTGGAATTGTTTGGTGAACTCCTAACCTAATGCACCCGCGTTATGCCGCAATCGGAAAACGGCGGCTTGCCTTTCCTTCGGGTATTTCTACCTTGAACATTCCTGATGAACCCCCTGCCTCCCTCATTTCTGCCGAGAACCATCAGCACCATTGGTCTCTGGTTGGCCATCATTGCCTCATTCGTCCTAAGGTCGGAAGTCACCTTTGCCATCCTGATTGCCATCCCCGCACTGGTTTCACTCTGGGAATATTTCGGCCTTCTGAAAGCGGGTGGAGTCGCTCACCACCGCAATCTGGGCATAGCCGCCGCGATGATCCTCATGGGTCTCGATTTTTGGCTCCTGCGCTCTCCCTCAATGGCCCTTCCCCTTGTTCAGGGCGGGGGAAGTATTTTTGCCGTAGATGCCGCAGTCATTGCATTCTTTGTCATGGCTCTCTTTGTGCGGGAGTTCGCTAGAAACACTCCAACTCGTGAAACAGCGGAGGCCATCGGGTTCACTCTTTTCGGCGTCCTTTATATTCCCTGGCTCTTTCTCTTCATGGCCAAATTGCTCTATCTCACGCCCAGGACGGCAGAGGGGTTCACCACGGGCCAGTATCTGGTCCTCTTTGTGGTGGCTGTCACAAAATTCACCGACGTAGGCGCTTTTCTTTGTGGAAGTCTCTTTGGCAGAACTCCGTTTTTCCCAAACATCAGTCCGAAGAAAACATCGGAAGGGATCGCCGGTTCTCTGGTTGTCGGGCTTCTGGTCGGAGTCGGCATCTTTCATTTCTTCGGACGGCATCTTCCCCTCTTTTCCTTTTTCTTGGTATGCGCTCTATCCCTCCTCATCGGAATTTTTGGTATCGCCGGAGACCTTGCCGAATCGCTCCTGAAGCGCTCCCTTCACACCAAGGACTCGGGCCATGTACTGCCAGGAATCGGGGGGGGGATGGATCTCATCGATAGCCTCCTCTTCACGCTACCTCTCTTTTATTTTCTCCTCCAGATCCTGCTTCCATTGTCCAAATCCGGTTAAAGCATGAGTCCTGAAATCATAAGACGGCGCGTCGTGGTTCTGGGTGCCACAGGTTCCATCGGTGGATGCACCATGCGCGTCGCACGCGCTCTCTCCGAAAAAATCGAAATCGTTGGTCTCTCGGGGAGACACAACAAGAACCTCCTGCTTGAGTTGGCTCAAGAATTTCCCTCGGCTCACCTCTGTGCCGGAGATGAGACCTCTTCAGCGTGGCTGAGTTCTCAACTGGGAGGCCGTCACGTCTTGCAAGGAGATTCGGGGCTTCTCGAACTGGCCTCACTCCCCTCTTCGGACGTTGTCCTTGTGGCCATTGTGGGGACAGCGGGACTGAAACCCTCCCTGCGAGCCCTGGAGTGCGGGAAGGACCTGGCGGTAGCCAGCAAAGAGATTCTCGTGATGGCTGGAGAAGAAGTGATGCGCGTCGCAAGGCATACCGGAAGCCGGATCCTGCCGGTCGACAGCGAACACAATGCAATTTTCCAGTGCCTGGAAGGACGCGATCACTCCACCGTGAAAAGACTCATCCTGACCTGCTCGGGAGGTCCTTTTCGACAGGCGACGGCCGCGGACTTGCGTGCAGTCACTCCTGAGCAGGCACTCCGTCATCCGACCTGGGAGATGGGAAGGAAGATATCGATTGATTCCGCGACTCTTTTCAACAAAGGACTGGAGATGATCGAAGCCAAGTGGTTGTTCGGGATTCCGATGGAGAAAATCGATGTCGTCATCCATCCCCAAAGCATCATTCACTCGATGGTAGAGTTCGTGGACGGTTCCATCCTGGCGCAGTTGAGTTCGACCGACATGGCACTTCCCGTACAGTTTGCATTGACCTATCCCTATCGATTCGAAGGTCCCTGCGAACCGCTTGACCTCGCTGCCCTGGGAAGACTTGATTTCGAGAAGCCCCGATCGGATCTCTTTCCCTCTCTTGATCTTGCTCGACGTGCGGGCTCTGTGGGGGGGACTCTTCCCGCTGTCCTGAACGCCGCCAATGAGGCGGCCGTGGATGCTTTTTTGGCGGGAAAACTTTCTTTTCCGGGAATTTGGGAGAGCGTCGCCCGGGCGATGGATGAAGTTCCCTTTGTGGAACATCCGACACTGGAGGAGTTGATCGCGGCGGATCTGGCGGCTAGAGCTGCCGTGAGTTATGGGGACTAGGCGATCGGGAACGGGGCGAGTCTAAAGTCTGTTTGACTGTTCGAAATTTCACCCGCCGTGTGTTTTTCGGCGGCAGGTCTTCAACATTCCTCGTTCTGACTTCCTCCTCCTTAAAGCAAAAAGCCCCGCACCGTTTCCGGAGCGGGACTTTCAGTGAATGGAAAAACCGTCAGGCTTTCACGGCTGTCTGATAGTTCTGCTCAGCATGATCCCAGTTGACAACATTCCACCAGGCCTTGAGGTAATCGGGGCGGCGGTTCTGGTAGTGGAGGTAGTAGGCGTGCTCCCAAACATCGTTGGCGAGAACCGGCTTGTTGCCGTCCATGATCGGACTGTCCTGGTTGGGGAGTGAGACAATCTCCAAGGCTCCCTGCTTGTTGACGATGAGCCAGACAAAACCACTGCCGAAACGACCGACTCCACCGGCTTCAAACTTGGCCTTGAACTCTTCAAAGCCCCCGAAGGTTTTTGTGATCGCATCGGCCAGCATTCCAACAGGGGCACCACCCTTGCCCGGTCCCATGATTTCCCAGAAAAATGTGTGATTGGAGTGTCCTCCTCCGTTGTTTCGGACAGCCGTGCGGATGTTTTCCGGAATAAGCGAAAGATCCGCAATAAGCTCGTTGACCGGCTTGGCGGCAAGCTCCGGATGATCCTTCAAGGCATTGTTCAGATTATTGACGTAGGCCGCATGATGCTTGTCGTGATGGATCTCCATGGTGCGCGCATCAATGTGGGGCTCTAGGGCGTCGAAGGCATAGGGAAGTGGCGGTACTGTGTAGGACATATCGTTATGATGGCTCCTGCAACCACCGGCTAGCAAGAGAGATTTCCCGCGGAGTTTGACCCCTCTCCGGCTTGTCTAGTGCACGTGCCTCATCACGTCCATCGGATCGTCGGTCAGAGGATAAAGCTTGCGATATTCGATCGCCTGCAGGCCGATGAGGGCCGCAGCCGTGGCGATTTCCTCGCTGTTAGCAACGCGGGAAACCTCGGCGGCAGGTCGGGACAAGCCAAGTATGATCTGTCCATACAGCCTTGCATCCGAGAGTTGCTGGATCAGCTTCGCAGCAATATTTCCAGAATTCAGGTCTGGGAAAATCAGGACGTTGGCCTGTCCCGCCACCAGACTGTCAGGCAACTTGATCCGAGCAATCTCAGGGTCCAATGCAGTGTCGGCCTGAAGTTCCCCGTCGATCTCCATCGGTCGGTCCAACCCCCCGACTCCACCGATCCTGATGGCTAGTTCCCTTGCTTGTGCGGCGGCCGCCGCCATCTTGGAGGCGGAAGGATGGGAGGAACTCCCGTGTGTGGAAAAACTCAGAAACGCGATCCTGGGCGCGCGACCAAAGACCTGTCGGGCAAGCATTCCCGTCTGCACACCGATGGAGGCGAGTTGCTCGACCGTCGGTTCGGGCACCGCTCCGCAATCTGCAAAAAAGAGCACCCCATTGTCTCCAAGTTCCTTTCCGGGAACCTCTACGACCATTGCGCTGGAGACTACGGAAGCATGGGCAAGCGGCTTGATCAGCTGGAGAAGCGGTCGATACAGCGATCCTGAATAGGCATTCACCCCACCCACCAGGCCGTCCACCAGCCCGAACTGCAGCATCATGGCGGCAAAGTAGTTCGGCGTCACGAGGACGGACCGAAGATCTTCAGGTTCCGATGATCGATATCTCTCCAGCCTTCCTGCCAATTGAAGAAAGCGCGGCATCTCCGAAGAGGTCTCCGGATCGATGATCGCCACGAGTTCCAGCGAGATGTCGTTGGCTTTTGCCACGGATCGAATTTCCGACTTGTTCCCCACAAGCACCGCCACGCCAAGGCCACGGTCGTTGAAGATCCGGGCCGCACGGATCACACGAGGATCGTGGCCATCTGGAAAAACAATCCTCTTAGGGTGGCGTCGCAGTTTGGCGTAAACGGTTTCGAGAAACGACATCTTGGGAAAGGTTGGAAAAGATCCACCTTGGAGACAAGAATGATCCCAAGTTTTGCTCATCCCAAGGTAAAAAGCATGCTTGCCCGAACCTTAATCCCGCTTTTCTCTTTCTCCCGTGATCACCAGACTTCTGCATACCCGTTATCGGGTTCATGACCTTGAAAAGACAGTCGCCTTCTACCGGGACGTGCTGGGCCTCATGGAAGTGAGACGCAGCGAGAGCCCTCGAGGCTCCAAACTCGTCTTTCTGAAAGCCCCTCTGAGTGATGTGGAAATCGAAATCTGCCAATTCGATGAGAGTGGCCCCGTGCAGGTTGGCCCTGACTTGACTCATCTGGCCTTCGAGGTCACCGACCTGGATGCTTTTGCTAAAAATGCGACCGCCAAAGGATATCCCTTGAGTGACGGGCCCCATCAGACACCTACCGGCTCGCTGATCGCCTTTATCGATGCCCCGGAGGGATACGAAGTCGAGTTGATTCAGCATTAGGGAATGTGAAAACAGGTTCCGTATCCCTCCGCGGCCGCTCACCGCTCTCTCTTTGAGCTTTCAGTTTTCCTGCTTTCTGGTTTTTTGTTAATTCATGATTCCCGACCCTAAAAACGTTGCAGTAACTTCCTCGAGATTTCTCAGGGAGTTCCAAGAATTTATCAGCCGTGGCAATGTCGTTGATCTAGCGATTGGTGTCATTATGGGAGCCGCCTTCGGTAAGATCGTCACCGCACTGGTCAACGACATCATCATGCCCCCAATCGGTCTCTTGTTGAAGGGAATCAACTTCAAAGACCTCTACCTACCTCTTAATGGCAAACATTACGCTACTTTTGCCGATGCCCAGAAGGATGGTGCGGCCATCCTCAGTTATGGAAGTTTCATCAATACGATTATCGAATTCATCATCATCAGTGCGTGCGTCTTTGCGCTGGTCAAGGCAATCAATACCCTCCGCAGAAACCAACTGCCGGCAACTGCCGCTCCGACCAAGAGCGAGGAACTTCTCACGGAGATCAGGGATCTCCTCAAGAAGTAATCCCTGCCACGCCGAACTCCCCTAGTAAATCCTCCACAGTCGACATTATTCGGGGAGCCAAACGGTTCACCCATGAGAGAAAGTTCTTGATCGCTGATCACTTACCGTTCCCTATCAGAGAACTTGGACGACCCAATCGGGATTGCGTGCTTTCCATGATCTTCTGATCTGTTTCGCTCGATCCTGGCTCACTGAGGAATGAGATGAAGTCTCCTATCAAGCGACTTGCTCCACGGAAGTTCTCTAGGGCAGCCCAACTCAGCCCATGAAAAATTGAGGATTTCAGAGAGTGAGAACCAAGGGGGTTCGAACCCTTGGTGCTCCTAGAACTCCTAGAACTCCTAGAACTTGAGTCCGAGCGACCAGAAGATGTTTTGGGAGGTGAGGTTGTTATTACCTGCTGCTGCGTTGTAGAAGAAGGAGGTGTTCCAGCGTTTGGCAAACTCGACGGTGAAGCCGATGCCCGTGTAGAGGTAGTCGCGGATGCCTGTGGCGCTGGTGTTGTTGAAGCTGGGTGAGGTGCCTCCTAGGTTGCCGTTGACAGAGTAAGGGTTCTGCATGAACTCATGCTGCCAGTTGAGCGAGATCTGAGGCACGACAAGGATGTCGGGTTTGACCTGCCAGTTGTAGGCGGCGTGG
>CAIKFI010000064.1 GCA_903826635.1 uncultured Spartobacteria bacterium
CTTTTTTATTCGCAAAAAAACAGCCTGCCAGAAAAGGCCTTGATCCCATCCGTCGAATCGGACATGGATTGTCCCATGCCAAGCCGCATTGCAAAACGGATCCCATCAGTAAGTGTTGTTTCTAAGAGAGGGGATGCAGGTTCTCACAAGGAGAAGGGCCGATCGGCCCGCCTTCCCCTCTACCGGATCATGCAGATCCACCAATTGCTCCAACTCAAGGAGTATCCGAACTGCCAGGCCCTCTCCCGTGATTTTGAGGTTTCTTACAAGACCGTCCAGCGCGACATCGACTTCATGCGCGATCAGTTGAGGCTTCCGATTGACTACGACACGGTTAGGCACGGATTCCGGTATACCCGTGAAGTGAAGAATCTCCCCTCACTCTCGTTGCAGGAGGGAGAGGTTGTCGCCCTCCTAGTGGCCCAGAAAGCGGCGGAGCAGTACCGGGGAACCCCGTTTGAAAAGTCCTTAAAGTCGGCCTTCACCAAGTTGGTTGAGGGGCTTCCCTCCCGATCCGAGATTTCCCTGCAGGATTTGAGCCAAGCTCTCTCCTTTCGCCCCTCGGGGCCACCCGCTGATGACCTTCACTCCTTCCAGACGCTTAGTTCCGCACTGCTTGCCTCCCAAGAAGTCGCCTTTCTTTACCTCAAGCCGGGGGATGGCCTGAAGAACGAACGAAGGATTCAGCCTTACCATCTGGGTTGTATCGCAGGACAATGGTATCTCATCGGTCTTGATCTGGCCCGCAAGGCGGTCCGGACTTTTGCCCTTGCCCGCATCTCGAAACCCAAGAACCTGAACCGCCGTTTCGTGAGGCCGAAGGACTTCTCTCTGGATGAACTTCTTGGGGAGAGTTTTTCCGTCTTTGAGTCCAAGCAGGCCCAAAAGGTAAGGATCCTCCTGGATCCGATTGCAACCGCTTTGGCCTCCGAGCGCCGGTGGCATCCCTCCCAGAAGATATCGCTTCGCAAGGATGGAAGGGGTGAACTTTCGCTCATGGTCGGCCTTGCTCCCGATTTGGAATCGTGGATTCTCGGTTGGGGGCCAAGGGCCGAGGTCCTGGCGCCTGCAGTCCTCCGTCGCAGTATCGGAGCCGCCCTCAAAAAGGCGGCTCTGCAATACCGCTGAGCTGATAGGGCTCTAGGTTTTTACAACACTGATCAATTCCTGACTCCCTGATTGAAAATCAGATCTTGCCGGTGGCAATGATCTCTTTGGCCTTGGCAAGCGCCGATGAAAGACCGGAGGCATCGCGGCCCCCGCCTCGAACGCTGTCAGGTTTGCCGTCACCCTTGCCCCCTACGAGGGGAGCCACTGCAGAGATCAGCTTGCCAGCCGGAACGCTACCCTGATGGGCTTGGCCGACAACAGCGGCCAATGAAACCGCGCTACCTCATAGGTTTCCACTGGTCTTGACCTACTGGTGTCAATATGGCACCATTAGGTATGCAACAAATCCTCGAAGAGCCGCGCGCACGGATTACTGCGCGAATCTCGGAAAGCATGCGCTCAACCATGGAGCAGGCCGCCGAACTGATGGGGGCGACTCTCAATCAGTTTGTCGTTCAGATTGCCTACCTCGAAGCGCAGCGTGTGATCGAAAGAGAATCCCTCATCCGTCTCTCTCAGAGGGATGCCCGGAAAGTCCTCTCCCTGCTCGATACCCCTCCTAAGCCCAACAAGCATCTGAAGAATGCGGTGAAGGAGTTCAAGGGATCCGTGCGTGCACAAGATTGAGCTCCTCTCCAAGCAGCATGATCGCGAACAGTTCGACTGTGGTAGCGAACCGCTGAATCTGTTTCTCCGACAAACCGCAAGGCAACACGCCGACCGCGGGATCTCTAGGACATTCGTTCTCTTGCATGATGGGAAGGATTTACAGATGCAGATCCTCGGGTATTTCTCGCTGAATCTCTGCCAACTGAAAGCCGAGTCCCTTACTCCCAAGGAGGCAAAAAAGCTTCCGAGGAATGTTGCTGGAGTCAGGCTTGGGCGATTGGCAGTGTCAATGAATCATCAGGGAAAGGGGCTGGGGAGGATCTTACTGGTGGCAGCGATGGAGAAATTCTTGGAGATTCACAATGCGGCTGGAGGAATCGGACTCTTTGTGGATGCCAAGGACCCGAGTGCCAAACGCTACTACGAACAGTTCGGATTTGTGCCGATGCCGTCCAATGAGTTGGAACTCTTTCTGCCGGTCAAAACGATTCAGGAAGCCATGGGAATGACGGAGAAACGCTGATTCAATTGCTATTAAGGGATTTAAACGCCTCTTTTTTCCTAAATTCCGGATTCGAAATACTCTTCAGCTTTTGCTTGCTCGGCCGTTGCTTTGCATCCGTTACGGCAACGCCTCCGCGCGATATTCTTCGGTTCGAGATTTTCCTGAGTTGACGGCACCTTGCTCTTGCAAAGCAGTGCCACCCTGTGGGCTGCGACTGCCTCGCAGTCTTACGCGCCGCTTCTCAGAGGCTTGTTTCCTGATAAAAATCAGATCTTGCCGGTGGCAATGACCTCTTTGGCCTTGGCAAGCGCCGATGAAAGACCGGAGGCATCGCGGCCCCCGCCTCGAGCGCTGTCAGGTTTTCCGCCACCCTTGCCCCCTACGAGGGGAGCCACTGCAGAGATCAGCTTGCCAGCAGGAACGCTACCCTGATGGGCTTGGCCGACAACAGCGGCCAGTGAAACCGCTCCTTCGACAACTCCTGCAAGGAAGATGATGCCGTCGAAGCTCCCCTTCAGCGCATCCGCAGCGGCTTGAAGTTTGTTGCCGTCAGCGCCCGGAATTTCCTCCACGATCGAAGGAATCGCACCCGCGGTTGCTTTGGTCAGGAGATCCTTCGCCAGAGATGCAGCCTCGCGCTGGCGGAAGGCTTCCAGTTCCTTCTCCAGCTCCTTCTGGCGTGCCAAGGTGACATCAAGCTTCTTCTCAATCTCGGTCAGAGGTGACCCCAGGCGTGTCGCGATGATCTGGAGACGATCGGCATCGCTTCTGGAGGCAATACGAGCTTCGTGACCGGCAACCGCCTCGATCCTGCGGACTCCTGCGGCTACGGCGGCTTCGCTCACGATGCGGAAGGAGCCAATCTCGCCGGTTCCTCGGACGTGTGTTCCGCCACAGAGTTCCATGGAGTAGCCGTCGAGGGATCGGGGCGCGCCACCGATCTGAACCACACGAACGATGTCTCCATACTTGTCTCCGAAGAATTGCAGAATGCCCGAACGGCCCTTCACCTCCGTATAAGGCATTTCCTGCCAGCTCACGGAGGAGTTCTCAAGGATGCGCTCATTCACCAAGTGTTCCACCCGTGACACCTGCTCCGGACTCAAGGCACCACTGGAAAAATCGAAGGTGAGCTTATCCGCCCCGACAAAGGAGCCTTTTTGGGAAATGGTTTCCCCCAGGGTCTCGCGAAGCGCCCAATGGAGAAGATGGGTGACGGTGTGGTGGCGTTGAATGGCTGATCGGCGGTCGAGATCCAGAGTGAGCCTGACGGGGGAACCGAGAAGAGGGGCTTCCTCTCCGTCGGTTAATTCGATGAAGTGGAGCCAGGTGAGGCCGTTCTTCTGCGTGTCGATAATCCTCCAGAGGGAACCGCCGGCATTCAGGGAACCGCTATCGCCCACCTGTCCTCCCATCTCGGCATAACAGACGGAACGATCTAGAATCACTGCTGTTCGATCCTTGATCTGAACGACCTCCAGAACGGAGGCCTCCGTCTCCGTGGAATCAAACCCCGTGAAGGCCGTGGGCGTCGTTGTCTCAAGTGAGGAGACGCTGATGATCTCATTTTTCTGGGCGGCACGGGCCCTCGAACGTTGTTGGTCCATGAGGACCTCGAATCCTGGTTGATCAACGGAGAGACTTCTCTCACGGGCAAGAAGTTCGGTCAGATCGAGGGGGAAGCCCTGCTCGTCGTAGAGACGGAATGCCACCTCCGCCGAGATTCCTTTACCCTTGGCCGCCTCGGTCTCGAAGAGGGCAAGTCCCTTGTCGAGAGTCTTGTGAAAGGCCTCCTCCTCGCGCTTGAGGGTCTCCGTGATCAGATCCTGCTTCGTGCGAACTTCAGAGAACGCATCGCCCATGACGGATGCAAGAACGGGGGTGAGTTTATGCAGGAAAGGGCCGGTGAATCCGAGTGTGCGTCCATAGCGCACGGCACGTCGCAGGATCCGGCGGAGCACGTAGTGGCGCTCGGCATTGCCGGGCTGGATACCATCCGCAATTGCAAATCCTAGGGTGCGCAGGTGATCCGCGATGACACGGAAGGCGATGTCATCCTTCTCCTGATCCGTCACGGGCGCCATGGCCCCGTCACCCGATGGCTGAGGAAGGGTCGAGCCATAGGCGCGGCCGCAAAGAGCACCGATCGCGGCAAAGATGGGACGGAAGAGATCGGTCTCGTAGTTGGAGATCACGACATTACTGAATTCCGTGAATCCCTTGGTACATTGGATCACTGAACAGACGCGCTCGAATCCCATACCTGTGTCCACATGGCAGGCGGGGAGGGGTACGAAGGATCCATCGGGGTTGGCGTTAAACTGGATGAAGACGAGATTCCAGATCTCGATGCACTCAGCGCTTCCTTTGTTCACAAGGGCACCCTTGGTATCACCTGCCGGAGTCAGATCGATATGCAACTCGGAGCAGGGGCCGCAGGGCCCTGTCTCACCCATCATCCAGAAATTATCCTTCCGATTGCCGGGGACGACATGGATGGCGGGGTCGAGTCCCTTGGAGCGGAAAAGCTTGGACCATAGTTCGTGAGCCTCGTTATCAAAGGATGCGGGATCACCTTCCGCCGGCCTGTAGACCGTTGCGTAGAGGCGCTCTGCAGGAAATTTCCAACGTTCAACGAGCAACTCCCAGGCCCAGTTGATGGCCTCGCGTTTGAAATAATCGCCGAAAGACCAGTTTCCCAGCATCTCGAAGAATGTGTGGTGGTAGGTGTCGAGACCGACATCCTCAAGATCGTTATGCTTACCTCCGGCACGGATGCACTTCTGCGTGTCTGCGGCACGAGCAGGTGAATAGGGGCAGGGGGTCGTGCCGAGAAAGATCGGCACGAATTGGTTCATCCCCGCATTCGTGAAGAGCAGGTTCGGTGAGTCGGGCAATAGGCTCGAAGAGGGGACGATCGTGTGGTCCTTGCCACGGAAAAAATCTAGGAATGAGCGGCGGATCTCGCTGGAGGTCATGGGCGGTAAAGATTAGTGGATGAATGCCGAACGCTGAAGGGCAAAATGAATCCTAGGATCGGTTGGGTCACTTTGCCGTTGATGGGGTCTTAAAAAAGGGTTCCTTGGTGAGTTCTTGAAGGATCTCCTCCAAGGGATGCTCCGGAACGATCATCAGGTCACTGGAGTCACCTTCCCGGAGAGCGATCACACCTTTGTTGGGAGCACTGAATGTGTAGGACACAAGGGGATATTCGCCGGCACTCTCCTCAGCCGTGTTCTCGGAGAGGCGCGCAGAAAATCGGAGGGAAGTGGTCTCTTGATCCATGCGATAAAATGTCAACCGTTCGGGTGTGGCCGGCTCAAAATTCTCAACTTTAATACTTTTCAGTTTGTCAAAGCATGCCCTGACATTTTCACCCGGCAGGATGGTATTGTTTGATGGAAGGGCAGCATCGATCACCCAATCCTCAGTGCCCGATTTCCGGAGGAAACGCTGGGCAGTGCCTCCGGCTTTATGATCCGAGGAATCAATGCAATCAACCGAATCAAAATCAACCGGCTTGAGCGAGTGTGATCGGAGGGATCGAGGAGTTACGTCGATAACGGGAGAAAGTCCCTTGATGATGGCGATGCCGTGCCGATCACTGCATCCGACATAAGAACACTCGGGAGAGGTGGGGACTGGATTTCCAATCGAGATGATCAACGGATTGGTTGCTCCCTCGGAGAAGAGGGAAAAAATAGCACGGGGTGATTGTAGTCCAACTGACGAGGGATCGCTTCTCTCCGGCATCCATTGCTGGATCTGGGCCGAGAGCAGGGGAGTGATCCACTCGGAGAGGGCGATCGGATCGGCCTGCGCTGAGAGGGGACTCTCTATCTTCCAGCCCGAGGGGCCTTTTTTTAGGATCAGCTTCTCGATGTTGCCAGCTTTGGAGAGTGAGATCCCAGTCAAATGATCCATTGTGATCGGGGTCAGGCGCGGGTTCCTGAAGTCTTCAGATGAATGGAAGGCCAGCTTGGAGAGTTGATCCGGGATCAGGTAGACATCACCGCCGCCGAGTCGGGCATAGAGAAATCCCGGCGCCGCACCCTGAGCGCCGAAATCAATCCTCTCCGAGGCCCCGCTTCCAATGGTCAGGGAGCGTTTTGGTTGCTTCAACTCCAGTTGAGCAAGGCTCACGGCTCCCTTGAGTTCGCTTGCCTTGAGAATGTCGGTCGGTTTTGTCGAGGAAGCGGTCTCAAGAAGGGAGTGAATGAGATGAGGATCGGCCGGTTCGGAAAGATCTCCCCGCAAGCACCAGACTCCCTCTTTTTTCACAAGCGAAAGGAGTGAAGCTCCCTCTCGGATATCAATCCTTTGAGCCTGGGCAGGATCAAAGGTGAGAAGTGGTTCCTGGGCCGAACGGGTCTGCTTTTTTTGAGAAAAAAGGAGAAAGCTTGCGGCCAGTGCTGCGACACATACCAGAACAAGGGTTCCTCTCCAACTCATCGTCTGCGCCTCCAAAGCACCAATCCACCCAGCAATGCCGAGGCCAGTGGAACGGCAACCGTCGTCCAGAGCGCCAGGAATCGGACCTGTTGCTCGTCCAGATTCAACGTGAAAAATTCCTTGGTCTTCGGGGTTGTTCCGACAAGTCGCGTGCGGTCGATCAGCGTATTCACGGCGCTCGAGAAAAAATCGAGTCCCGTCCCCCCCAAAAATTTGTCTTTCAGAAATTCGGAATTCCCCACCACGACCATCCGTGACGACCCCATTGAGATCCTGTCATCATGAATCCCTCCCAGATCGGTCAGTGCGGCGATGACCACGGGGAAGAATTTATCCTTCACAGGGTCAAAGTGAACCCCGTTGCCATCCGTATTTGCGTAATAGGAACAACCGCGGAAGCCGTGGATCGCGCGTATCAGCGGACGTGTGGCCCCGGGGTGTTCGGGTGAGAGTCGCGGTGCCAGCGAGCGGGTGTTGCCGGCAAGAAGCACATTCAGTCCGACCAACCTAGAGGTGATTTCGGAATCGGCAAAAAACTCCCCGGTGACATCCCTTAGAATCCCCATGCTGTTGCCCAGATTGATTAACCTTAGAACCCTGTCGTTTTTCGGGGTAATACCCGCCTCGGACAGGAATGAGTCGAGTGCCGGGGTCTCTCCCGTGGGATCAAGCAGGACCATCAGGTGGCCGCCTGCATTCCAATAGGCTTGCAGGGCACGTAATTCCGGTTCGGTCAAATCAAAATGAGGACCGGCGATCAACACCATGGCTGCATCCGCCGGGATCGAGGGAAGTCCCTGGGCTGACTGCGAGAGATTCAACGGGGCGACGGCGATATTCTGCCGCTTCAAATTCTGGCCCACGAGTTCGAGGGGTGGCAGGCCCGGAAACCCTTCCCCATGACCCTGAAGCACGTAGACCTTTTTGTTAAGCTTTGGCTCGATGAGTCCGATCAGAACGGATGTCAGAACCTGCTCCCCCCGAAAGGCAACCAGACGGGGCGGTTCCCCGAATTTTGTCGGGGCCGTGTCGTATTCCCCCA
The DNA here is from genome assembly GCA_903826635.1 of uncultured Spartobacteria bacterium. GTDB lineage: Bacteria > Verrucomicrobiota > Verrucomicrobiia > Chthoniobacterales > UBA6821 > UBA6821. Next base: position 7,719 of record CAIKFI010000064.1, read on the forward strand.
TCTCCGGAACAGGGATCAGACTGCTTCGCCCGCCATATTCGACAATCAGCACGTTCTCCTCTCCCGAGAACTTGTATCGCGACTGGATTTCCCTTGCGCGAGCTGGATCCTTGAGCGGGTCGATTCGATCGACCGAGAGATTCCTGAAGTGGTGGGCGTAGAACTGGAATTCCCGCAGCATCGCCATGATGTCACCATAAAGTTCTGAACCGGTGGCGAGTGAGGAGGGGGAGAAATAGACGGTAATCTTCACCGGTGAGGCGAGATTCCACATCGTCTCCTTCGATTGATTGGAAAGTTCGAATTTCCTGGAACGACTGCAATCAAAACGTCGGTAGTGGTTGAACGACCAGCAAAGAAGGGTCACGGTGACCACTAGGGCCGCAAGGATTTGCAGGCTCACGCGAAGACGGACTGTCCTCAGGTTGAGGGGTCTCTCTTTACGCAGAGTTTTCATGGCTTTCCCTGGGTATTAAAAGCGTCAACCGCGCCAGCGCCTGCCCTGGAGAGACTGGAGTGTGAGGAAGAGGCAGAGTGCCGTCATGAGAAGATACCAGACGACCGCCCTGGTATCGTAGAGTCCCCTTGAGAACTGGGTCATTTGATCGATCGGGGAGAAGGTGATGGTGAGACCCTTCATGAACGTTCCGACCTGTCCCGAAAGAAAGCTCAGCAGTCCCGTGAAGAAAAAGAGGGCCACGAGGCAAAAGGTCATCACCGCAGCCGAGAGTTGATGCCGGGTCAGCGAGGAGCAGAGACAACCGAGGGATAGGTAAAACATCCCCATGAGAAAAACGAGTCCGTAAGCCCCGAAGTAAGCCCCCATGGCGCCAGCGGCCTGAAGATGGGTCTGCCACCAAAAGATCAGGAAATAGAGACTGGTCGGCATCCAGAGAGCGGCATACAGCACGAGTGCCCCGCAGAACTTCGCTAGAACAATCTGGGAGTCCCGGACGGGTGCGGTCATGAGCAATTCAATCGTTCCCGTGCGGTATTCCTCCGAAAACAGCCGCATGGTCAGCAGGGGAAACAGAAGCAGGAACGAGAACCAGAAGAAGACCGTGTTAAAAAAGGATTCAACTACCGTTACCTCGGTGGGGCCGTGGTTCAGGCCCGTGACACCTGCATAAAAATTAAACCCTGTGAGAAGCAGGAGAAAAAAAAGAAGGATCCATGCCATCGGGGTGAGAAAAGCCGAACTGACCTCCCTTTTCAGTAGTGTCCAGAAGATCCTCACGGCTGCATCCTTGGTTGATTCCCAGCAGGAACGTTTTCCCGGATCGACTGATCGCGTGAAGAGGGGACATAAGAGGTGAAAATTTCCTCAAGGGACATCTCCCGGGCGGAGAGTTCCCGCAGTTTCCAACCGCGCCTCACGGATTCCTCAAAGATTTCGGCCCGGGGATCGCCACCGTCGGGAATGAGCTCAAAAGTTGCCCAACCCTTGCTCTCGACCAGGAGTGTCGCCTTGCTGACGGAGGAGAGGGCCTTCAACTCCTCGAGAAGGATAGAGGGGGCTTGCGTGAGGACTTCTAACCTCACCACCCCGGCAAGGGAAACACTGGCGCGTTGGCGCAATTCATCAGGCGTTCCGGTTGCCACAATGGAACCTTTGTTGATGATTAGTATCCTGGAGCAGGTGGCCTCGACTTCACTGAGGATGTGGCTTGAGAGTAGGATTGTATGTCGGGCGGCAAGCCCCTTGATTAAGGTGCGCACTTCCCTGATCTGATTGGGATCGAGTCCGATGGTCGGTTCATCGAGGATCAGGATATCCGGTTCATTGACAAGCGCATCAGCCAGCCCCACTCGCTGGCGGTATCCTTTGGAAAGTGTTCCAACGAGTTGTCTTTGGACCTGACTCAATCCGCAGAGTTGCACGGCATCCTCGACTTTCTCCCTGACTCGACGTGAGCGGACTCCTTTCAGGGAGGCGCGGTATCCGAGGTATTCCCCAACCCTCATCTCGGGATAGAGGGGAACATTTTCAGGCAAGTAGCCGACACGCGATCGTGCTTTGAGCGATTCGCTGAAGATATCGAAGCCGGCTATCCTGACCTCTCCGGAGTCTGCGGGTAAATAGCCGGAGAGAATCTTCATCGTGGTGCTTTTTCCGGCTCCGTTGGGACCGAGAAAACCGACGATTTCACCCGGATCCACCGAGAAGGAAAGGTCCCGAATCGCAGGGGCGGGGCCGTAGCTTTTGGTGAGTCCTTGGACGGTGATCATGAGCGATGGTGATTAGCTGATCCTAGACGTGATGTCCCGACGGCGCAAGGAGCCTAACCTGCTGAAACTGCCAGCTTGCCGATCAAAAATGATCTGTTAAAGATCGAAGTTCTTTTCCCTGCTAAGATTGGCATTCAAACAGCCTAAGCGAAGCTGGGGAATCGCGATTTTCAATTCATCTTCATGAGCACATCCTTTACTGCGCGCTGGAACGAGGCGTCGATCGACGAAAATTACGAGAAATGGCGTTCTGATGCCTCCTCCGTCTCCCAGGACTGGGCATTCTTCTTCGAGGGGTTCGAGCTCGGGTTTGCCCGATATCAAAAAGCGACTGCGAATCCTGCTAAAAGTGAGGAGGATGCAAAGCGTGCTAACTCCACCACTGGAGGATCTTCATCAAACTCCACGAGTCTGGAAAGCCGAGTGGAGGCGCTTATTTACACTTACCGTACCCTTGGGCATACGCTCGCCCGCCTGAATCCGCTAAGCGATGAGATTCCTTATCAACCACTTCTGGAGTTGAAGGAATTCGGCCTTACCGAGGCCGATCTTGACGAGAGGGTGAGCTCCCGATCCTACAGGGAGGGAACCCCGTTGTTACTTCGTGAAATTGTTTCCGAACTGAAGTCGATCTATTGCAGCACTCTGGGAGTTGAATACATGCACATCCAGAACCCCCGCATCCGACATTGGGTCCGGGAGAAAGTCGAATCCCGTGCGGGAAAAGTGGACACCGCCACCCCGCATTTCCGGATCCTGCGTACCCTGCACAAGGCCGAGAGTTTCGAGAACTTCCTCCACACCACTTATGTCGGTAGTAAACGATTCTCTATCGAAGGAGGTGAGGCGATGCTTGTTGCCCTCTCCGAGATCCTGCTCCGCTCCCCGGAGCAGGGGGTGAGGGAGATCGTCCTAGGAATGGCCCACCGGGGACGCCTGAATGTCCTTACCAACTTCTTGAAAAAGCCGTTTGCGGTCCTCTTTAATGAATTTAGCGACAAGTATGATCCCGACCTGGGGGAAGCAAGCGGGGACGTCAAGTATCACCTTGGTTACCAGACAACCCGCCGCAACGAGAATGGTGATGAGGTCGAGGTCTACCTGGCTGCCAACCCAAGTCATCTTGAGGCGGTTGACCCCGTTGTCCTAGGGAAAGCAAGGGCCCGCCAGAGGATTTTAGAGGATACCATTGAGCGCCGGAAGGTCGTGCCCATCCTGATCCACGGGGACGCAGCGTTCCCCGGGCAGGGGATCGTGGCCGAGTGTTTCAATCTCTCCCAGCTTCCCGGTTACAAGGTCGGCGGTACCGTCCACCTCATCGTGAACAACCAGATCGGGTTCACGACCCTTCCCGCTGATTCCCGCTCCACCCTCTACTGCACCGAGATTGCCAAGACCGTCGAGGCCCCTGTTTTCCATGTGAACGGGGACGATCCGATCGCTGTTGCCGAAGCCGCCCGCATCGCATTGGCCTTCAGGCAGGAATTCGGACGGGATGTCGTCGTCGATATCGTCTGCTACCGCCGATACGGACATAATGAGGGTGACGAACCGCTCTTTACGCAACCTGACCTCTACAAGGTCATCAGAGCCCATAAGCGCCCGAGTGAGATCTTCCTCAAACGGGCGATCGAGATTGGAACCCTCACTCAAGAAGTGTTCGATGCCAGTTGGAAGAAATCACAATCCCAACTTGAGTCCGCTCTTGCCGAAATGAAAAAGGGGATCGATACCGACGTGAAGGCCAATCAGAAGGCCTTTGTCGGCTCCACGGCTGTCTTCCAGCCACCCTATTCCTTCAAGACGGTGAAGACCGGTATCAGCGAGAAGACCCTGAAGACCATCGTGGATGGCCTTACAACAGTTCCCTCCGACTTCCGCATCCTCCCGAAAGTCCGCAAGACCATCCTTGAGCGCAGACGAGAAGTTTTTGAGAAGGGAAGGGGATACGACTGGGCCTTCGGTGAGGCTCTTGCCTTTGGATCGCTGATGCTTGAGGGGATCCCGATCCGTCTCTCGGGACAGGATAGTCGCCGTGGCACATTCAGCCACCGGCACTCCGTGTTTTACGACGAGGTGAACCGCGAGCGCTACATCCCCCTGCAACATCTCTCTCCCGATCAGGCCCGATTCTGCGTTTACAACAGCCCCCTCTCAGAGGCGGCTGTTCTTGGTTTCGACTATGGCTATTCGATGGATTATCCCAAGATGCTCTGCATGTGGGAGGCTCAGTTCGGCGATTTTGCCAATGGGGCCCAGGTCATCATTGACCAGTTCATCGCCTCGGGAGAGACCAAATGGCTGAGACCAAGTTCGCTGGTCCTGTTACTGCCCCACGGCTACGAGGGGCAGGGGCCCGAGCACTCCAGCGCCCGTCTGGAACGCTTCCTGCAACTCTGCGCTGACGAGAACATGGAGGTCTGTAATCTGACCACTCCGGCCCAGTATTTCCATGTCCTCCGCAGACAGATGTTTCGTGATTTTCGCAAGCCGCTCATCATCATGACACCGAAGAGCCTTCTCCGCTCGGAGGCCGCCGTTTCGACTTCGGAAGATTTCATTGAGGGGGAATTCCACGAGATCCTGGAGGGGCCAAAAGCCGCTGATCCAGCCAAAGTCGAGCGCCTGATCCTCTGCACCGGCAAGGTCTACTACGATCTCCAAGCATATCGTGAAAAGAACGCTTGGAGCGACCGCTCGGCGATCGTCCGACTCGAGCAGATCTATCCGCTCCACGAAGAAGAACTCCGTAAGGTCACCGCTCCCTATGTCCATGCCAAGGACATCGTCTGGTGTCAGGAAGAGCCAGAAAACATGGGCTCCTGGCATCACCTCCTCCCCAAACTCATGAGGTTCTTCGGCCGCACGATCAGCTATGCGGGACGTGATCAGGACGCCAGCACCGCGGTCGGCACGACCGCAGCCCATAAGAACGAGCAGGCTGCGCTGATTGCACAGGCCTTCGGGGATTCCAACTCATCGAGAAAATTTTCTCACTAACCCAAAAATTCCCATCATGAGCATTGCTGTCACTGTTCCCGCTGTCGGAGAATCCATCACCTCCGGAGTCCTCTCCGCATGGCATAAGAAAGACGGCGACCATGTCGCCGTGGGCGATCTCCTCTTCACCCTCGATACCGACAAGGTCTCCTCGGAGGTCACGGCCCTCGAAGCGGGAGTATTGAAAATCAAGGTTGCCGAAGGTTCCGAGGTTCCAATTGGTTCGACCGTTGCTGAGATCGAAGTGGGAGCGGCGCCGAAAAAGGCTGAAGTCGAAAGCTCGAAGGAGGAAGTTGCTGAGGTTTTTCCCGAAGTCCCAGCTCCAAAAGCGGAGGCCCCCGAGCCTGTGGCTATTTCTTCGCAAGCGCCGATTGCCCATTCCCCATCCCCCGCGCTAAAGGCTCAGCCCGAAGGGCGCGTCACCCGCCGCAAGTTGACACCTCTCCGTCGTAAGATCGCACTGCAACTCGTGAATGCGCAGCAGACGGCCGCAATCCTCACGACTTTCAACGAGGTTGATATGAGCGCCATCATGGGGCTCCGCAAGGATGTTCAGGAGGGTTTTCAGGAAAAATACGGGGTGAAGCTCGGTTTCATGTCCTTCTTCATCAAGGCAGTCGTGGAGGCCCTTCAGGTCATTCCCCAGATCAATGCCCAACTCGAGGGAGATGAACTTATTGAGAACCACTACTTCGACATCGGCGTCGCCGTGGGGACGGAGAAGGGATTGATGGTTCCTGTCCTGCGTGATTGCGAGAAACTCTCTCTTGCCGGCATCGAGAAGGAACTCCTTGGATTTGCGGTCAAGGCCCGCGAGGGAAAGATCGCCCTCTCCGACCTTCAGGGCGGCTGCTTCACCATCTCCAATGGCGGTGTTTACGGATCACTCCTCAGCACGCCGATCCTCAATCCTCCTCAGAGCGGCATCCTTGGCATGCATAAGATCCAGGAGCGTCCCGTCGCCATCGATGGCAAGGTGGTCATCCGCCCCATGATGTATCTGGCGCTTTCCTATGACCACCGTGTCGTTGACGGGAAGGAGGCCGTAACCTTCCTGATCAAGGTCAAGGAAGCGCTCGAGAATCCGGTGCGCTTGTTCCTTGACTGAGGAAAAAGGCTGGACTGACTTTTTCGGGTTGTTGTTGCCCCGCACATCCCGACTTAGACCTCGGATTTAGACTTATTGGGAAGCTTTACCCTTTGACCTTTTGGCCTTGTGCGTGGACGGGGAAGACGAAGCGGAAGGAGATGCTGGAGTTGGAGCCGGATTCTTGATCTCAAGTGCCAGGAGTTCGTCCATGGTAACAAACTTGTAGCCCTTTGCCAGCAGTGCGTCGAGTGTTGCCGGCATTGCTTCAATGGTTCCCTTGTGAATGTCATGGGAGAGGATGATGGCGCCCGGTTTGACACCACTGCTCCCTTTCCATCCAGAGAGAATCCTTTCTGAAACAACCTTGGATCCTGGATTCTTCCAATCGAAGGGGTCCACAGACCAAAGGATCACTTTCATTCCATACTCCTTCTCGATGGCGCGGCTGAGCCTTGGACTGGTGGCCCCATAGGGCGGACGCATGATGACGGGGGCTTTGCCAATCGTCTGTTTGATGAGATCGGAGGTGTCCGCCAACTGGTGCCTGAGTCCACCTTCGGCAAGTTTGTTAAGAGGAGGGTGGTCCCAGCTATGGTTTCCGATCTGATGACCTTCCGACACTGCACGCACAAGGATTTCAGGATGTTCTTGAACTCGCTGACCAAGAACAAAGAAGGTGGCGTGGATCTTTCGTTCCTTGAGAATGTCTAGCAAACGAGGAGTTAGTTTGGCATCAGGTCCGTCATCAAAAGTCATGGCAATGTAAGGGCCGTCGACCCTGATGGAGGAGTAACTGCTCCGCTCACCAGGTTGATCTGCCGGACGCTGTGGCGTCTGCATCACCAAGGTTTGATACTGATTCTGCGGCGTTGATGATTGTAAGGAGGATTTGGTGGGAGAGTTGGAGGGTGAATTGGTGATCGTGGCAACCTGATGATTAGAAATCAATTCGGGTGAGGCTGAAGGAGTGAGTGATTGCATTGTCCCGGTTGCGGAGGCAGGTGAAGGGGATGGTTCGGCTGTTATTTTGGGGAGGAACCCCAGGAACAGAGAGAGTGCAATCTTTGGAATCGGATAATAGGTAAAAAATCGTCGAAACATGGTTTTTAAGAACCTGACACAAATTCTAAAAGATGCACACGAGATCATCTGAAAAAATCATGGAATCCGTGATTTCCTTAGGATTCGACCCCAGGATGAAAAATCGAGGGATCAGGGTCCTCTCACCGTCGATTTGCCCCTCTAGTCTTGGATCAGGGCCTTGGCCCTGGGGGAAAGAAGGCTGAGAAATTCCAGAAGTGAGGCTTTTTCGGGAAGAGGTCTTCTTGTAATCGCTCCCATAGGTCGCCAGAGACGTTCGGCCGTGATCTGGCGCGAGAGGATCACTCCCTGTTTGATCTCCTGGCGTGCCGATGTCTCGGGGATGATCGCAAGAGCCTGTTCCGCTTCAACCGCCGCCTTGACGGTCTCGATATTTTCAAATTCGGCCAGGTAGGAAATCTTGATGGCCTCTTTTTTAAACACTTTGTCCAGATGCTGTCGGGTAGGAATATCGGGAGTCAGTCCAACGAACCGGTGGCCTTCCAGTTGAGCGATTTCAATCGGACGTTTTCCCTTTAACTGGTGGTTTTGAGACATGATCAGCACCAATCTTTCCTTCCAGAGGGTGATGGCACGAAGGCCCGGGCGTGCTTTTGGATAGGCGACAAGCCCAAGATCCGCCCGCCCATCCTCAACGGCATCATAAATCTCCTCCGCCTTGCGGTAATCCACCAGCACCTCGACTCCGGGATGAGCCTTGCGAAATTGCTTGAGCAGAGGAGGAAGGTTATGAAGGGCAATGCTGATGACGCTTGCGATGCGGAGTTGTCCGCTTAATTCCCCCCTGGCAATCTTAAAACGTGTGCCGAGGCTATCCAAACGCGCCAAAATATCACGGCAAGCCTCAAGGTAGACAAGACCTTCAGGTGTGAGTGTGAAGCTCCCGTTGCTCCTGTCGATAAGAGGAACTCCAAATCGTTTTTCGACCGATCGGATTTGCTGACTGACAGCGCTTTGAGTGATGCCGCTGGCCTCCGCGGCACGTGAGAAGCTGCCGGTGTCGCATAGGTCACAGAAGACCTTGAAGCCCTCAAGTTGCATGATTGAGAATCTGTAGGCAGACTCCCTTTAGAGTCCAAGGGAAAAAACCTTTTCACACCAGATGATCCATCCCTCCATACCAACGAACCTTCAGATAATCCGAGAACGCATTGAAGCAGCGGCTCGGCGTTCAGGTCGTGATCCGCGTGAGATCGAACTGGTAGCTGTTTCAAAAAAACACCCGCCAGAGCAGATACGGGAAGCCTGGGATTCGGGTCAGGAACTTTTCGGAGAGAGTCGGGTTCAGGAGGCCCTGGTAAAAATCCCTCTACTTCCTTCAAACTTGCGGTGGCATTTCATTGGACATCTCCAATCCAATAAGATCCGGAAGATGCTTCCCCTTTTTGAATTGATCCACGGGGTTGACCAACTCCAGACGGCTCGTGATCTTGATCGGATCGGCGGTGAGTTGGGGATGCTTCCCCGCGTCCTTCTCGAGGTCAATATCTCTGGGGAGCCCAGCAAAAAGGGATTTGACCCGAAGGCTCTGGAACAAATCATCGAAGAAATGTTGTCGATGCCCCGGTTGCAGGTGGAGGGTCTCATGACGATGGCCCCCTTGGCCGGGGAGGCGGAGTCTTCACGCCCCTATTTTTCGGGATTACGCGACCTGCGCGATCAGTTGGCACAAAAGACAGGCATTCCGCTTGCCACTCTATCCATGGGAATGAGCGGTGATTTTGAGATTGCCGTCGAGGAGGGAGCCACGCTTTGCAGGGTTGGATCGTCCATATTCGGAGAACTTTTAAGAAATGAAAAATTCCCGCTAATAGAAAATTTCTAGAGCCAAAAACGTTGAACTACGCTAGATATTGTGGTCATGTCCGACTTTCAAGACACCCATGATGAGCTGTTGGATCTCGAGGAGACTCCATCGGCAGAAGAACTTCAAAATCAGGTCAAGCGCGCCCAATCAGAGCTTCTTGAGTTACGGCAGAGGCAGGATCAAATCGAGAAGGAAAAGACACGACTTGAGGAGTTGACCCGCAAGCAGGACGATCTGGAACGCGGGCGCAACGAAATGGTCGATAAATTGGCTCGCGCCATCATTCTCGTCCAGCGCGAGACCGAGGAGGCCCAACGCCGTCTTGAGCAACTCAATAACATTCAGGATGTCTTTGCGGAGCATCTTCACAATCTCGAGGCAATCGATACAAAGTCATGGGTTGGTCGGGATCTCTCGCGTGAGTTGACTCGCTCGCTTGGGACGGTCGATGAGGCACGGTCCGCTTATGCTCGCTTGCAGGCCAAAATCACTTCCTCCGCAAAATTAGACGATGGCTTGACCTACGAAGACGGTTCGTTGGGATCGGTCTTTTCAGACCTTGGCGATCAAGGCTTTTCCTATTGGTTGAGGAACGGATTGGCATTCACCCTCCCCCTGCTCATTCTCGGCACTTTTGCACTGATGATCTGGGCGTGGCATCTGATGACTGCATCTCCCAAGTAATCGACATTGAAACGGAACATGCCTTTCCCTCCCCTAAGCAATAGCAATCGAAAAAGTTCCCGCCCACAGGCATCGGCATCCAAGTTGGATGGCAATCGCACCGCAATAGGCCGGGACCTGGAGGAGTTGCGAAAGCAGCAACTGGAGTTGAAAAAACTTGAGGAGAAAATGAAGCAGCGGATGCAGAATCTTCCCAAGGAAGTGGCTGAAAAAACCCGCAGACAGGAAGAACTGATCAAACTTCGCGCCGTCGCCATGGCGACTTATGCAGATGGCCTCAGCAGACCGAGGGACAAGCGTCATGGTCCGGCAAAAAACCCTACGTCAAGCCGTCGCATGACGAGGCCCGAGGAGCGTTCGGCAAGATTTCAACTCCTACTTCTTTGTGCGATCCTCGCCGTGATCATGGCGTTGCTCTGGAAATCACTGCCATAACTCAGCTCAGTCCTTCCGTTAAGCATCCTCTTCAGCGCGCTTATGCAAGGTTGTTGGCCATGTCTGCGTCATCCTCATCGCAGGAATATTATCCTTCCTTATCTTGAGCCGAATCGTCCGAACAACGACCCAACAAAAGACTCCTTATTTTCAAAGGAGCCCTTAGAATACAACGATGACATTGGGTAAAGCTTCAGTTTCCGGAAGCAAGCGTGTGGGCAAGCCCTCTCAGGGCGTCACTAGGGAAAATGCTCGCAGAGCTTACCGTCTTATGCTTGAGGCCAGGGTTCTAGAAGAAAAATTAGCCGTTCTCTACCGCTCCGGGAAAATTGTGGGCGGAGTGTTTTTGGGCAGGGGGCAGGAAGCCCTGAGCGTCTCTTTGGGAGTGCATCTCAGGAAAGGGGACATCTACGCACCTCTCATCAGGGACCAGGCTGGAAGAATGGCTTTTGGAGATACGATCCTTGATACGTTGCGCACATACTTGGGATCTTCCCTTGGATCCATGAGGGGTAGGGATGGCAATATCCACAGGGGGCGTCCTGCCGAGGGTTATCATGCCATGATCAGCCATCTTGGGGCGATGGTTTCGACGGTTTGCGGGGGATTGATGGCCAAACGTATGAGGGGAGAAACCGGGGCGGTCGGAGCCACCTGTATCGGTGAGGGTGGAACCTCCACTGGGAGCTTTCATGAAGGAATGAATCTTGCAGGTGTGGAAAAACTTCCGATCGTCGTCGTTGTTGCCAATAATCAGTTTTCCTATTCCACTCCCAATGAACGTCAATTTGCCTGTGCGGATCTGCTCTCCAGAGCCGAGGGCTACGGAGTCATGGGTCGACGGGCTGTGGGTAATGATCTCATAGACTGCCTCGGGGTGATCGGGGAAGCTGTTTCATCTGCCCGATCCGGAGAGGGGCCGCAGCTTGTGGTTGCTGATCTTCTAAGGCTTGTGGGGCATGGTGAGCATGATGACGCCTCCTACATTCCTGAATTCCTTAAAATGAGTCCCTTGGGTGAGGATTGCCTCGATCTGGCCCGCACCAAAATGCTCGAGATCGGGTGGCTCTCCGATGATGAGGTCACTGATTGGCAAAAAATCATTGAGAAAGAAGTTGAGGAAAATGCCTCCAAGGTTCTCAGGGAGCCTGCCCCCGATCCTTCCGAGGAAGATTGGAATGCTTTTTCCTCCCTTGATCCTCAACAGAAACAGCATCTCCAGACAGGGGGGAGACAATGAGCAACATCACCTATCTCGAGGCGATCCGGCTTGCCCAGCAAAGAGTTCTCCATGAGGATCCCCGTGTTTTTATTTATGGTCAGGATATTGGTGTCTTCGGGGGCGCCTTCAAGGCGACCAAGAATCTAGCCAAGGAATTTCCGGGCCGCGTCCTTGACGCACCCATCAGCGAAGACGCCATGGTCGGTCTTGCGATTGGAGCGGCCGTCGAGGGAATGCGTCCGATCATCGAAATGCAGTTCGCTGACTTCTCGACCTGCGGATTCAACCAAATCGTCAATCAGGCCGCCACGCTTCATTACCGCACGGGAACGTCCTGCCCTTTGGTGATTCGTCTCCCAAGCGGAGGGACCCCCGGAGGAGGCCCTTTTCACAGCCAGAGCATGGAGGCCATCTACGCCCATTACCCGGGACTGATCGTCATGACGCCGGCGACCGTCGAGGATGCCTACACGATGCTGTTGGAGGCGGTTGCCATTGATGACCCGGTGATTTTCTGCGAGCATAAATTTCTCTATTACCATCTCAAGGCAGACAGATTGCCTGAAACGGTTCTGCCGTTTGGAAAGGCCCGGATCGCACGGCAAGGCAGGGATGTGACCGTTGTTGCCTACAGCGCGATGGTTCATGAAGCCCTGGCTGCGGCTGAGGAACTGACGCACGACGGCTATGACATCGAGGTGGTTGATCTGAGAACGGTGCGACCCATTGACACCGACACCATCCTTGCCTCGGTTGCCCGCACGGGAAGACTTCTCGTGGTTGGGGAAGCCTGGCCGTGGGGAGGGGTTGCCGCAGAGGTGATTTCCCGCGTCGCCACGGAGGGATTCGGCCTGCTTGATGCTCCGCCCCAACGTTTGAATGCAAAGGAAACCCCCGTTCCCTACCATCCGGCGCTGTGGGGCACCCATCGTCCGACGGCATCATCTGTTGCGAACTCCCTGAGACAGCTTTTGGAACTCTAAACTAAGACCACGCTATGTTTCCATCACCCAACTCCACGCCGCTTCTTCCCATCATCATGCCTCAACTCGGTGAATCCATAGCTGAGGCCACGATCGTGAGCGCCGCCTTCAAGGTAGGGGATCGCGTGGAGGCGGACACGGACCTTCTGGAAGTGGAAACGAACAAGGCGGTCATGGGGGTTGCAGCTCCCTGTGGCGGCATCCTGAAAGAACTTATTGCCGTAGTCGGTGAAAGCTATGCTGTCGGCGCCACTCTGGGATATCTTGAGATCAGCGAGGAAGATGCCGAGAGGTTGGGGCTCAATGATGTTCCTCCACCCCCGTCGGAAAAGCCCAAGAAGAAAAAAGAGTCCGAAAAAAAAACCGGGAATGAAACGGAAAAAAAGAGCGTGCTGAAAAAAACCGTGGAACCCACGGTAAGCGGACTCCCTGTTCCGGCTCACGCGGGGGGCGCAAGCTTTCTCTCCCCTCGCATGAAGGCAAGGATGGCCGAACTTGGGCTGCATGCCGCCGACCTAGCCGGTGTTGCGGGAAGCGGTGCCGGAGGGCGTGTCACCATTGATGATCTTGAGCGCTTTCTTCAGGATCTTGAGCGCAACACCATTTCGCCCGCATCGTCCATGCGCGTCGCAGTGGCTGATGCCATGCGTCGCAGTTGGACTCGACCTCTGGCCACGGTAGTTCTTCCCATTCAACTCGACATCCTTCTCTCTCATCGCAAGCAGCAGACCATCAAGGCGGGTCCTGCCCTCTATGCCCTGAGGGCGCTATCCATAGCGCTCTCTGAAATGCCCGCAACGGCAGGCAGGCTCATAGGAGACCGCGTGATTCATCCCCGCTCGGTAGACATTGGCTTCGCTGTGGAAGCAGAGGATGGCGTGCTTGTTCCGGTCATCCGACATGCTGACCAATTTCCTCTTGCTGATCTTGTCGAGCGATATAACAGATTGGTTGAGTTGGCTCGTGCGAGGCGCCTGCCAGGTTCGGACACGGGGGGATCGATCGCCACGATCACGAATTACGGGGTCTTCGGACTCACGATGGCCACCCCAATACCCCTTCCCGAGCAGAGCATTCTTCTCGGCATGGGGGTCGGACGGGTGACTCCGTTCTGGGATTCGGCGACTCAGCAATTCATCCCTGTTACAGAGGCTCAATTCACGCTCAGTTTTGACCACCGGGTGCTGGATGGAGGCGCCGCAGGAAGGTTGCTGCAGCGTGTTTCAGAACTGCTTGGCAAGCCAGAGACCCTGTAGGGGAGTTGATGGGAAACTTTTTCGAGGTTGTGGTGTTTTCCTGAAGGCCCTCCTCGAAATTACCTTGTGCGCAAAGTGAGGGGATCTCTAAAAAAAATCTCAACCACCCAAGGAGAAATAAGGGATAAGACGATGGCAAATCGTTGAAGATTCCAAGTTTTTGGAAAATCCCTGTTGCGGAGTTCTTTCAAAGATGGTTTTTACAAAAGATAACAATGTACACCCTTAACAAGCGAACTTTCAAAATCCTGAGCTTTGCTCTTGTGTTCACTTACAGTGCCCGGGGCGAGATGGTAAAGACAGACATGCCGTTGAATCAGGTTAACGTTGGGCAGGGAGTCATGCGCCCTCCGAAGCCTCCTTCTGATTTTCTCACGAATGAGGAGCAGCAAAAGGTTAAGGCTGCTCACGATGCAGTGCTGCAACAAGACCCCGGTATGAGACAGAAGCTGGATGATTTAAAGAGACAGCGGCAGGAAGTTTTGAGGTTGCTAAGGGAGGAAATGATCAGGGTGGATCCCTCCGTAGAGTCACTTCTGGACAAAATGCTCCAACGTAAAAAGGGGGAAGATCTTCCGAAAGTTCCAGTTTCTCATGGAAACGATCCTTCAACGAAATCCGTTTCGGGTCCGTAAAAAACAACACCTTGAATCATCTTCCTCAGACCTTGTCTTGATCGGAGGACTTTCCTACAACCGATCTGCCGAGACCAGCAAGCCAAGATTTGCACCACATCCTCTTCCTGCGTCGGTAACGAAGATGGAAAAATACTAGGGATTAATCGGTGGGTCAGGTCCGCGGCGGAATCACTGCTTTACCCGAAGTTGCTCGATTGGATGGCAAATTGTCTTGGGACGCTTTGCACTTTGGCAATCCATGGTTCAGGATCCGCGTGTAAGGACCTTCTACAGTCTGAGGAAAATAGAGATCCCTCCTGTTTTGAAGAGTTGTGCAGGCACTCATGCTGAGCGTCATCCCTAGCAGCAAGATAAGCATACGAGGTTGGTGAGTGGAGGTAAGGTTCTTCACCGATCGATCATATCCGCTCAAACGGATTCCCTGTCAAAGAAATTGCCGATATTCCGCATCTCGGAGAGTATAAGATGGAATGATTCTGGCCTACTATGTCCATGATTTGAGTCCTTTCTTGATCCGTTTTGGCGGGGGAATCGGAATTCGCTGGTATGGACTCTCTTATTTGGCGGGATTCATTGTCGGCATCCTGCTTTACAAGCGCTTGGCGGTGAAGGGGTATTCGGCCCTAAGACCCGATCAGGTGGTTGATTTCGTCACCATGGGGGCGCTTTTTGGTGTTCTCTTGGGTGGGCGGCTTGGCTATCTGCTTTTCTATGATGCGGGTCAATTTTTCCATGACCCATTGATTTTCTTTCGGGTTTGGGAGGGAGGAATGGCCAGCCATGGTGGAATTCTCGGATTTTCGATCTACACGTTCTGGTATGCCCGAAGGCACCATCTTTCATTCAGGAATCTCGGGGACAACCTCGTCGTTGTTGCGCCAATCGGACTTTTTTTTGGTCGGTGTGCAAATTTTATCAACGGCGAATTGTATGGACGCATCACGAATGTCTCCTGGGCCGTCCAGTTTCCGAAGGAGATGTTTTTCTACGATCCCGAGAGGTTGGAGCGATTAATGATGAAGGCCTCCGCCATCGATCCATCGTTCAATTCACCCGACGCGATCATCTCCGGAGTTTCTCAGTCCCTATCACTGCAAACCCTTCTCGCGGGGGAAATATCACCTCGCTATCCTTCCCAGTTGATCGAGGCTTTTTTGGAAGGAGCGTTTCTCTTTTCCCTGCTTTGGATTCTGAGAACGAGATGCAGGCTGCCAGACGGGTTTCTGACCGGGATTTTCTTTATCAGCTATGCACTTGTCCGAATCTTGGGGGAATGCTTTCGCGAACCGGATGCCCCACTCACGGGAAATCTCACCCGAGGCCAATTTCTGTCCCTGTTCATGATCTTCGTGGGTCTCCTCTTTTTGATTTGGGCCTGGGTGAGGCCGTGCTATCCCGCCGCCCTGCGTAAGGAGAGGAAATCATGATCACCGTTCAGTTTGACCGGGGGGTCTATCTCCCCTCCTGCGACCTTTGGCTTGATCCCCGTGGCAACCGCCCGTTTGCTTTTGTCTCCCATGCGCATGCGGATCATACCGGGAATCATCAGCGAACCATCCTGACGGAACCGACAGCCCGCTTCATGCGGGCCCGCATGGGTTCAAGCGGCAAGGTTCAGCATGTCCTCCGCTACGGGGAGTGCCGTGACTTTGGAAACTTTCGGGCAACTTGCCTGCCGGCGGGCCATGTTCTTGGATCCGCACAGCTTCTTATTGAGCATGCCGGAGAGAGGCTTCTGTATACGGGGGATTTCAAACTGCGTCCGGGGCTCTCTGCGGAACAGGCCGTGAGCGTTTCGGCTGATACGCTGATCATGGAAACCACATTTGGGCTTCCTCATTTCAGCTTTCCTCCCGCAGCAAAAACAATCGCCAGGATCATTACCTTTTGCCGGGAGACGCTTGCAGCGGGAGAAGTTCCGGTCCTGCTGGGATACTCGCTGGGAAAAGCGCAGGAAATCCTGACCGCATTGACCGGAACTGAGTTGTCCGTGATGGTCCACGGTTCGATCTGGCAGATAACGCGTCTCTATGAGGAAATGGGAGCGGTTTTCCCCCCGTATGCGAGATTTGAACAGGCAGAGGTTTCCGGGCATGTGCTTTTGTGCCCCCCGGCCGTTGTGGGTTCGTCCATCCTGGAAAGTATTCCTGAAAAGCGGATCGCCATGATCACGGGTTGGGGGCTTGATGATCGGACCCTTTATCGATACGGATGCGACGCGGTTTTCCCCCTTTCGGATCATGCCGACTACGTGGAATTGCTGGAGATGGTTGACTTGGTAAAGCCCCGGCGTGTGTTTACCCTTCATGGATATGCCGAGGAATTTGCCTCAGATCTGAGGCGCAAAGGATTTGAGGCGTGGTCGTTGACCGGTGGAAACCAATTGGAATTTGCACTTTGATGAGATTTCCAAAATCTCAAATCATTTTTTGTGTCATGGTGTGGCGTCTCTCCTAGAGTCATGGTGTTGAACGAGTCCGATCACCTGCTTCGCTCCCTTCTGTTAAGCGCCTGTCTCGGTGCACTGATTGGACTCGAGAGGCAATGGGACGAACAATTCCGGCATCATCGTTCCAAAGTTCTTGCCGGACTGCGCACCTTCACGCTCTGGGCGATCTTCGGTGTGCTGTGTGCCTGGTTCACACAGACCGTTCATCCACTTTTTTTCATCGCCGGATTTCTCGCCATGGGAGTCTGGCTAACGTTTTTCCTCCAAAATCGCAACCGACTCGGTGGCGACCCCGGTTTCACAA
Source organism: uncultured Spartobacteria bacterium (assembly GCA_903826635.1). GTDB lineage: Bacteria > Verrucomicrobiota > Verrucomicrobiia > Chthoniobacterales > UBA6821 > UBA6821. The sequence goes on from CAIKFI010000064.1 coordinate 24,917, forward strand.
CAGGAGCCGCGGGCATGATCTCCTTTCTCATCGGAGGATTGGTTTTTTGGGGGCAGGAAAGGGTCTCGCTTGTCCTTGCCGTGAGCGTGATCATTCTACTTGCCATCAAGCCGTCGGTTCACCGCTTTACGCGCGGGATCACCCTTGAGGACGTGCGAACCGCCTTGAAGTTCGCCGCCGTCACCGGGGTTATCCTGCCTCTAGTCCCGGATCATCCTCACGGGCCTTATGGGGCATTCAACCCTCACACGGTCTGGATGATGGTCGTGTTGGTTTCAGGGATCGGATTTTCCGGATATGTTGCCGTTCGCCTTCTTGGTCAACGCAATGGGATTGCCCTGACCGGTCTGCTTGGTGGAATTGTTTCCAGCACAGCAACCACCCTTTCCATGAGCCGTCAAAGCCACGAGAGGCCTATGGAATCCCGCGACTGCTCTTTAGCCATCCTTCTTGCATGCTCGATCATGCCGTTAAGGGTCGGGATGTTGCTCGCAATCGTGAATATACGATTGCTGGGAACAGTTTGGTGCCCCCTGGTGGCGGTTTCCCTTCCCGGCGCGATCTGGTGCCTGTGGCGTTTATTCCGTGGGGGAGCGGACTCCGGAAGAACGCCGGATCTCACCCCTTATGGGAATCCCTTGCGACTGCGCGTTGCTTTCCAGTTCGGGATTCTTTACGCCCTGATCGTATTTGTGGTGAAGGCTTCGATCGTGAAGTTGGGTGCCAAGGGTGTTTTTTGGATCAGTGGGCTTTCGGGACTGATTGACCTTGATGCCATCACACTCTCCCTTTCGCAAATGACAGTGACCGGCAACCTTGGATCCCATGTCACAATGAGCGCGATTCTCATCGCCATTTTTGCCAATACGGCCTTGAAGGTTATCGTTGCCGCCTTTTTTGGATCCCCTGCATTATTCCGCGAAGTCGGAACAGTGCTTGGAATCACTTCTGCGGTCGTGAGCGTCCTTTTTGTTTTTTATGCTCACTGACAGCCAGAATCATACGCTCCGCGCGGATTGCATCCGACGGAGTGTCGACCCCAACACCCCGATGGGTCGTTTGTAAAAGCCTGATTGGAATGCCGTGTTCCAAAGCTCTGAGTTGTTCAAGTTTTTCACACAGTTCCAAAGGGGAGGGGGTCAGACGGACGATTTTTTTAAGGATATCGCGCCTATATCCGTAAATGCCGAGGTGGAGAAGCGGCAGGACAGCGCTTGTTTGATCATGGGCATCACGTTGGAAGGGAATCCTGCCCCTTGAAAAATAGAGGGCATTACCGTTTCTGGCTGCTATGACCTTCACGCAATTCGGGTTATCCGATTCCTCCGGATTTTCAAAGGGCGTTGCCGCCGTGATCATGCCGATCTCTTCGTCTTTGAGCATTTCCCTTGCCAAAGCGCTTATCAACTTGGGATCGATCATCGGTTCATCGCCCTGAACATTGATGAAATGAGTGATGCCGCGCAGGCGTGCAGCCACCTCCGCAATTCGATCGGTGCCGCTCGGATGATCCGGAGATGTCATCGCCACTTCCGCGCCGAATCCTCGGGAGGCCCGGGCGATCCGCTCGTCATCGGTTGCAATCAGGACTCGGGAAATGTTCTTTGCAAGGAGTGCTCTTTCCCAGACATGCTGGACGAGGGGTTTTCCAGCGATGACGTGAAGGCATTTTCCCGGAAAGCGTGTCGATCCCCAACGTGCCGGAATGACCAGTGCGATTGCGGGTGAGACCTTCCCGGACTGCTCCTTGGGAGTCCCCCGAACCTGGGGGGGGGGGCTTTTTTTCATGACGGTTGCCTCGCGTTAGGATCGCCATCGAGAACCATACGGATTGCCTCGGTAACCGTGGGAACCCGGAGATCCGGGAAGCAATTGCTGAAATCACGACCATAGCCGGTTTCCACCAGGATTGTGCGCAAACCGGCCTGCTGGCCGCATTCGATGTCCAGTTTTTTATCACCGATCATAAAGGAACGACTCAAATCGATCCTATGTTCATCAGCAGCCTCAAAAATCATTCCCGGTGCGGGCTTCCGGCGCAGTGATCCGGTATCAGGGAGATCAGGAGACATGTAGGTTGCATCAATTACCCCCCCGAGTTGGCGTAAGAGTTCCTTTTGAACGGATTCAAACTGCTCCACCGTGAAATATCCCCTGCCGATTCCGCTCTGGTTCGTGATGATGATATTGGACCATCCCAGGGCCCGGGCGCGGGCAAGTTCCTCGGCTGCCCCGGGATAGGCCCGTACAAGTGCCGGATCATGGCAGTGATCAACCTCTTCCATCAGCGTACCGTCACGGTCGAGAAAAAGCGCCGGACGCAGTCCTGTTTGGTTATTCATTGATCACTGTTTTGGAAGCTTTCCTCCAGTTCCATCCTAGAACAGATGGCCGTTCCCAACTTGCCGACAACGATTCCCGCGGCATGGTTTGCCAATTCAGCAGCCTCGTGGGGTTCGGCTCCCGAGGCTATGCCTAGGGTATATAGGGAAATGGAAGTGTCCCCAGCTCCGGATACATCAAAAATCTCCCGTGCCCTGGTAGGGGTGTGATAGGGAGACTGTCCGGGGCGGAAAAGCATCATTCCCTGCTCGCTCAGGGTGATGAGCAGGGCTCCCGCCTGCCAGCGTTGTAGAAGAATCCGTCCCACTTCCATCAGGGCCTCGTCTTTTTCCACAGGATATACCGGGGGGGTGAGGGGCATGCCCGCGGCGGCGAAGGCTTCCGATCGATTCGGTTTGATCGTGGCAATACCCGTCCATTCAAGGGGGTTTTTGGGGCTGGGATCAGAGGTGACGATCGTGCCGCTCTCCTTGGCCGCGCGAATGACCTCGGTGACAAGCCCTTGGTCAAGAAAGCCCTTGCCATAATCCTCGATGAGAACGGCATCAGCCCGGCTCACAAGGTCCCGGGCCTTTCCCAAAATATCGCTCCTGACGGAGCCCGGCGTGGCCCGGTGATCACGATCAAAACGAACGACTTGCTGTCGTTGGGCGATGATCCTGGTTTTCACGATGGTGGGGACATCCGGATCTGTGAAGAGGCCCTCCGTGGAGATTCCCTCCTGCTGCAGGAGATTGGTGAGCTTCAGTCCGGCCTGATCAGATCCGATGACGCCCAGCATGGTCACTGAGGACGTGAATTCCCGCAGATTCCTGGCGACGTTGGCAGCCCCGCCAGGATAACTGGACTCCTTCTCCACCTCCACCACTGGAACCGGTGCTTCCGGGGAAATCCTGCTCACGTTTCCCCAAACGAACTCGTCAAGCATCAGATCGCCAATGACAAGAAGACGTTTGGATGCGGCGACATCAAGAATGTGTTGTAATCTTTTAAGGTCCATTACAGATTAAATACTACAAAACTCTGTGAACTACGAGTCCCCAATGCTCCTCGGCAAATCCCTTCGCGGCGAGGGTATTTTTTCCGGATTTCCGATGAAACAAATTTCAATTCTTCTCCTGATCTTTTCGGTGTCGGGCGTGACGGCCCTGCTTGCCGATACCCCGCCTAAAAAAATCGCGCTTTCGGACTTTCCAGCGGCTGCTGTTGAGGAAGTCGTTGTTCCCGTTCCCAGCGAAATCTTTGCAGTTCTGGATAAGCTGGGAAATCCGAATTGGAAGTCTCAATTGCGGGACGGAAAAGCCCTGACCCCAGAGGACCGGGCCAGGACCGCTCTCCTGCTCGGCAATGTCATTGCCGAGGGGTTTGTAGCCGTTGAGGCCGAGGATGCTGAACGCGTCAAGGAGCTAGGACGTCAGGTGTTGACGCTTGCGGAGGCAATCAATGTCCGCAAATCAGTCATTGCCCGCAGCAAGAGCATCACTGACAAGGCCGACCAGCGTGATTGGAGGGGAGTGAGGGCGGAGTTTGATGGTGCTCTGCAGGATGTTCGGGGAGCGATGCAGGAACTTAATGATCAGGATCTCTCGCAACTTGTGAGTCTTGGGGGATGGTTGCGTGGAACGGAGGTGCTGACGTCCATTGTTGAGAACGGTTTCTCCAAGGATGGGGCCGAACTGCTCCACCAGCCTGAGCTCGTGAACTATTTTGATCGGTGCATCGGATCGATGGGGGCCCGTTTGCGTAAAAATCCTTTGGTCTCCAGCATTCGCGAAGTGCTCAGAAAAATCGGCCCCATTGTGAACGAGGGGGGGGCTGACATCTCCATCGATCAGGTGAAGGTGATTCACGATCTCACCCACCAAGTGAACCAGAAGATCGTCAACGGCGACAATTGATATGAACGTCCCCGTCAAGAACCCTTTCCGGACACCAAGATTGAAAATGGTCCTCATCATGCTTTTGGTGGCGGCCCCCGCTCTTCTTCGGGCAACCGTTGATGATGCCCTTTCCTTTGCATACGAGGCGGCCCTTCCCTATTACAAACAGGGTTACTCCATCAGAAAAGATGCCTGGGGGGGGGATCTGGCTACGCGAGAAAAGAAAGCAGTGAGTTCCCAACTTTTCAAAGGAAACGATTATTGGTTCCTCATGGCAACGGATCTCAAGGGTGCTTCCCTTTCCGTGCATATCTACGATGATCGAGGGAACCTAGTTGATGCCGAGAGCTGGCAAAAGGGGCGCTTTGCCGGAGTCCGGGTCACCCCCAAGTCGACGGGAACTTTTTTCGCAATCGTTCAGATTCTCAAGTCGCCCGAAGAACGGACGCCATGGGCATTGGTTTACGGCTATAAATAGCCTTTTTAGTTGAAGACAAAGCCTCAGAGGAAGCCTGCCCGAAGCATCAGTTCCGGAGTTGTCTCCAATGTGACCGGTGACGGCCCTCCCGTTAGGATGGAGTTTGCAAACGGTCGTTTCCTCCATGCACTTCACGCTGGTGATGAAAAATTACTTCGACTGATGGAGAAGCGTTTGGGAGTCCGTCTTACATGCCGTGATGGTTGGTTGAAGATCGATGGCCCAGCAACCGGCGCCTCAAGGGCACGACAAGTTTTTACCGAACTTGAAAAGGCGAGCCTTAAAGGTGCCCCGATCGGCAGGGATGAGTTTCTTTTTGCACTCGACCATTCAACGCCGACTTCTCCCGACGAGGATTATCCCATTCAAGGAGAGAGGGTTTCTACTCCTTTGCCCGATCGTTCGCTCGAGGCGCTCTACGAAGAGAGAGTTCAATGCTCCGTTCGCAAGCCTCCTGTGATCCCCAAGACGATATCCCAGAGGGATTATCTGCACGCCATCGACTCTCATGACATCACCTTTGGTGTGGGCCCCGCCGGCACCGGCAAGACTTATCTTGCCGTCGCAAAGGCGGTGGAATCGCTTCGATTGGAAAAAGTCAGCCGGATTATCCTGACACGTCCTGCAGTCGAAGCCGGAGAGGCGTTGGGATTTCTTCCCGGTGAACTGCAGGAAAAAATCCTTCCTTATCTTCGGCCCCTCTACGACGCGCTTCATGACATGATGGAGCCCGAGGAGATTCAACGTGCGATTGAAAAAAACATCATCGAGATCGCTCCCCTTGCCTACATGCGGGGACGCACGCTCAACAAGGCTTTCATCATTCTGGATGAGGCGCAGAACACGACAACCGAGCAGATGTTCATGTTCCTGACCCGTATCGGTCTGGGATCCAGGTGCGTCATCACCGGAGACCGAACCCAGATTGATCTTCCTAAGAATAAACCGAGCGGTTTGATCGAGGCCGTTGGGGCGCTGAAGGAAACGGCCGACATTGCGTTTCATTTTTTCGGGGAGCGGGATGTGGTCCGCCATCCGCTGGTTCGGGCCATCATTGAGGCCTATAAAGATCACCGGGGCATGAAAGGCTATCAATTTTAGGAGAAGGTCAAGACGCCGCACTCCTCAGTTCCCAAACATACCTCATCGGCAATGTTCAGATTTCTTAAAAAAAAGCGCCTTGAAGCCAAGGGGCTGAGTTGTGGAAAGACCCGTCTTTCCAAGACCGGTAACCGATTTTTAGAACACTTGGAGGAGAGCCCCTTGATGAGAGCGGCGGTTCTTGCCGTCGCATCCCTCATTCTTGCCACATTCTGTTTTTTCGAGGGATCACCGGATACTTTGAGGCGCTTTCTCCTGTCGTTGATCGTCCTTGCCCTCGTTGTAACTCTTCCTTTGGTGAGCAAGGACTCTCCGCTCGTAAAAAATTCGAGACTTTTGCTCTTTCTGATCGTGACCTTGCTCCAACTTGGTATGGGTGAACTGATCCAGGGCCACTGTGAGGCCGGACTTTCCCAGATCTTGATTCCCTACGCACTGGCTCCGATCGCCCTCTCTGTGTTGCTCGGGCCGCAAACCGCTTTCTTTGCCTGCGTGACCGGAGCTCTGTGGTGGATGGTGCTTCTGCACAAAAGCGATTTCAATTCGCTTTTGCTGCTACTGGGAGGAGGTCTTGCCGGGATTCTCACGACGTTGAGAGTTCGTCGGCGTTCCAGGTTGCTTCGAGCAGGATTGTCTTCCGGGATTGCCGTGGCCGTCCTGTATCTGTTCTGCATTTCATTTCCCTTGATTCAGATTGGGTGGTCCTTGGTGGGACTTTTGCCCTGGTTGCAGATTGGAATCGCCATCTTGGGTGCGATCGGGGTCGGTCTTTTCACCGGGGTCGTGATCAGTGGATCTCTTCCCCTGATCGAACGATTGTTCGGCATTACGACGGATATCTCGCTTATGGAGATGGCCGACCTAAACCATCCTCTTCTTCGTCGACTTAGCCTGGAGGCGCCCGGCACTTACCATCATTCACTGGCCATGGCCAACCTGGCCGAGGCCTGTGCTGAAAAAGTGGGGGCCAACTCCTCGCTCTGCCGAGTCAGTGCCTATTTTCACGATATTGGCAAATTGGCAAAACCGGATTATTTCACCGAAAACATTGCTCCCGGTGAGAACCCCCATGACGAACTCACTCCGACCATGAGCTCGCTGGTCATTCTTTCCCATGTGAAGGAGGGGGTTGATCTGGGGTTGCGCCACCGGCTCAATGGAAGGATCATCGATGCGATTCGCCAACACCACGGGACGACCCTTGTCGAATTTTTCTACCAGCGAGCTTGCAGGCAGGAGCGGGATGCGCAATCGGGCGTGGGTCTTATCAATGCCAATCCCGAGGATATCCCCAGGGTCAGCGAGGAAAGTTATCGTTACCCCGGACCGAAGCCCCGTTCAGTCGAAACCGTGATCCTTGGACTGGCGGATGCAGCCGAGAGCGCTTCCAGAAGTCTTGAGCGCCCGACGATCCAGCGACTGGATGATCTTGTTCACGATCTCCTTCAGGATCGCATCAACGATGGTCAGTATGACGAGGCTCCGGTGACTCTCTGCCAGTTGCAGGAGATCGCGGCCACTTTGGTTTCGAGCCTGGGAAGCATGCTCCACACCCGTATCGCCTACGGACGAAGAAAAGGTGATGCCAAGGAGATCAAAGAAGAAGATTAGCCTGACCCGGCGTGAGGGGAGGAGGATGTGCGTCACGGGAAAAGGCAGGATCAACGCCCGCTTCAAGGATGAGAAGATGACCCATTGCTTGCCTCCTATACGGGTTGCAACGGAACAAATTCCCTCGACAGGATCGAAGAAAATGAGAGAGATCACAGTGTCCGTTCGACCTCCCCCATGAGAATTGACCGATGAAAAGACTCTTTTTATTCCTTGAGCTTCTTTTCGTCATTGGAGCGGCGGTAACCCTTTGGCTTATCCAGACAAGCCCCGCTCACAAAGCGGTTATTCCCGTTTTCGGAAATTCAGAGGCAACGGTTTTTTCATCCGGGAGACTTACCCAACTCCTGGCTTTGGGAAAACAAAACGATGCCGAAAGGCTCGTCCGGCATCCCCAAAATCTTGAGGAGATCTTTTGGAAGGCCGTGATGGTAAGGAGCCGTTTTGATGACAGGGGATCCATGCCGCTTTTCATCAGGGTGATTCGGGAAAGTACCGATTCCCCCGAGGGACTCGCCTCGGCATGCATTGTGGGCGTTGATCTCTCCCGCAGAGTGACTCCCGCCCTTTATTATTTCAATGCCCTCATGATTCTTGCAGGAGAGCATCCGGATTCCGTCCCCATCCATTGGATGGCGGCTGTCATGTCCCGAACATTGACGAGGCAGGAAATGGAACCATCCCGGCACTACGCACTGCCTGATGAATTACGCCAAAAAGTGCTTCTCTGCGGGGTCGAACAATATCAAAAAACGCTTTCCCTTCTGAAGGAAGGCCAGGGCCCCGTGCTTATTCATCAGACTCTGGCGAACCTATACGACGATCTTGAGGAGCATGAAAAAGCGCTTCAGGAGCGGAAAATTGCAGTTTCCATGGAACGCAAACCATGGAGCCTGCATGCCTATGC
>CAIKFI010000065.1 GCA_903826635.1 uncultured Spartobacteria bacterium
CCACCAACTGCCGCCATATGAATAAATTGAATCAAAAATCCTTAGACCAAACTCTGGATGTCATCTGTGAAGCACGATCGGACCGTGAAATCTTAACTGCCATGTCATCTGCATTCGGGCATTGGATTATCAACGCTCAAGATGGTGTGTGCGATGATCCGAGGGAAGCCGTTGAAATCTTCATCCAGGATAGCATCGATGCGCTAGCGCTATTAGTGTCAAAGGGGCTTGACCTAGAGAATAAAGAAGACCGAGCTCGTGTTCAGGAGGAGGCAAACCGCACCAAGCTTTACTGGAGGGCCGCCGCTTCTGTCGTTGATTTGTATTGGTCATCGGACGGTAGAGATATCCAACCATGGGATCTCGAAGAATCTCTGGAACCTTTACACGAAAAGGGGGCCGATCTTATCGGGGAAGAAGCTTGGGTAACCTCCGCAGCACTCATTCTTACAGATTTTGTTTTCAATGCGGCGAATCGATTCGCAGACGGGGGAAAGTTGACCATTGCCGGAAATGAATACCCATCAGGGGGCCCTCAATAATGGGGTCCGAGCTCACGTAACAATCACAAACAACAACAACAACAACAAAGCCAGCACACAAACAACACCGCGGCACCAGCCGCTCAACAAGCAAGTAACATGTACAACGACAACAACGCCGGCCCGGCCAGGGCAACACAGAAGAGCTTCGACATCATCCCGTCGAAAACAGTCATCGCGGAGAGTAACTTTCAGCACAAGTCATTGTGCTGTTTCAGTTGCAACATCGCAACAGGATGCTGCCATGGATGCAGCTTCTGTTACGTGCCTGAGACTGCCACAATCAAACAGGAAGCAAGGCTTGAAAATATTCTGGGATTAATCCCAGAAGCTTGGAAGGAGGAGCGTCTAGCAGGAAATCATTGGGGCGATACCCAGTGGGGCAACTACTCATTTCTACGCGAGTGGGATGAGGATGAGTTCAAAAAGAGCCTCAAGGCAGCTTCTCGAAAAGTTGATAGCCTCCCTTCAGATGGGAACCGGGCAGTCATGTTCTGCACAACCACCGATCCCTATCAAACTCTTGCCATACGAGGCAACCCGGGGAAGACAACGATCCTCAACTCTCACCGTCGGAACATGGTCAGGAGATCGCTGGAGATGATCCGTGATTTCTCGGATCTGAACGTCCGAATCCTCACCCGCTCACCATTGGCAGTGGAGGATTTTGACATCTACAAGACCTTCGGGGACCGCCTCCTGTTTGGGATGAGCATTCCTACACTGGATCCCCATTGGAGTTCGGTCTACGAACCTCACGCTCCAGGGCCTCAGGCAAAACTTCGAACATTGGAAAAAGCTGTTGAAGCTGGCGTTAACATTTACGTGGCTCTGGCTCCCACAATCCCTGACGAGGGGGAAAGTGAACTCCGTGAAACGATCCGAACCTTGAGGAAGTTCAATCCAGTAACCCTGTTTCATGAGCCAATCAACCTACGCGCCGAGAACCTTGAGCGAATTGAGACTAGGGCTCGTATTCTTGGTCGCGATGTCCGGAGTCAGGTCTTCCAATCCCGTGAAAACTGGAGGGAATACGCGTTCGGTCAATTCGACATGGTGGAAAGGATATGCCAAGAACTGAGTGTACCTCAGGGGGTGTTACACCAATGGCCTGACAAGGATCTGGCGAGTAAAGGCGGGTTCATGAAGATGAAGCAGATGCAGGCTCATCGTGATCACGGGAGTCGTCTTGAGGGTGATCTCCGCGAAGCAGCAGAGCGTGAATGGCACAATCAGCGCATTCCCTGGATCCAATACTGGCACAATACGGCGGAGCGTATCAGTGCCTGGCCAGGAAAAAACCGCGTCGTTCAACACCAAACCGCAGAGATCCTGCCTGCATAACCATCGATGAGATTCCGGGGCTGGCATTTACCCA
>CAIKFI010000066.1 GCA_903826635.1 uncultured Spartobacteria bacterium
GCAGAGCGCTCATTCGACGGGCTTGTGAAAACCATCGCCTCCATCCTCCATAGTACTTCCCCTCAGGAGTGTTCAAACTACTTCGATGCCTCTGGATATGTTCACACCTAAATCAAAAATGCTCTAGGGGATCCTGCCTGCCACACGTCAAAGAGGGCCGTTGCCCGTGATTTTCTCTCCCGAAATCAGGCTGGATGCGCCTACGTCTACCTGAACTACGGAATGCACTGGTTATTGAACTTTCTGGTCAAAGAGGGATCAGAAGACGGGTTTGTGCTTGTGCGAGCGCTGGAACCTTTGGAGGGGCTTGATTTGATGCGACGTCGACGCAAGCAGACCCGGACGGAACTTCTTTGCAACGGCCCTGCAAAACTCACGCAGGCTCTTGGAATAAGAGGCCATCATCATGGCGGCGATCCGGTCGATCAAAAAGACTGGCACCTCAAATCATCAATGTGCGGGTCAGGCTTTAGTGTGGAGGTGTCCACCCGCATTGGAATCACGCAGGCTGTTGATTACCCTTGGCGATTTCTGATGAAGGGAAGTCGCTTTGTGAGCTTCAGCCCATGAATTGTAAAAAAAGTGAGCCGAATCCTTTTGATTGGATCCGGCCTCTTTTAATCCAATAGGGCCTTGTAGACTTATGGTCGACAGACCTTAACGGCCTTGTTCTCTGTTAAAGTTACTTGCTCTTGACCTGGCAAGCCGAAGCGGGTTGGCACTGCTGTTTGTGACAGCAGCCCCCAACGGTGAGTGATGCCGCAGCAAGTGCGACAACTGCCACGATTTTTATGACGTTCATGATGTATTTCACCTCCTTTGATGGATGGTTGAGCTGAATCAATAATAGATCTGAAATTCGCGAATAGATAGGGAAAGAAAAAAGCCGGACCGCAGAACGGCCCGGCTTTTCAAAATTAGAACAACCCGGAGAACCGGGTAATCCCCCTTTACCTTACTTGCTCTTTCCGACTGTTGCGGGAGCTGGTGCCTGCTTCTGTGCGCAAGCGCCGAGGGTAAGAGTAGCTGCCGCAAGTGCGACGACTGCTGCGATCTTGGTGATGGTCATGGTATATTTCGCCTCCTTTCTGTGCTGGTTGCTTTTATGAGCATCTATTCTAAGCACCGCCTGATTAAAGGAAAACCTGAAAATGCAGGAAAAGCCAAGATTCCTTAGAAAGGCGATTGCTGGATTTCAACCTGGCAACCGACCTCAACGCGGTCAAAAAGTTCGACCATGTCGCGATTACGAAGACGGATGCAGCCATGGCTGGCGGGGCGTCCGATCAAGGATTCTTGATTCGTGCCGTGAATGTAGATGTAGCGTTTTTTGGTGTTTGCGTTGGCGGGTTCCATTCCCTCCAGCCATAGGATTCTCGTCAGGACCAAGTCTTCTTCAGTGATGTCTTCTTGAGAACTAAGACGGGCTAAGACCCCTGTTTCGACGCGACTCTTGAAAATCATCCAGAGAGGGGCGCTGGCGCCTATTTTCTCGGAGATCCGGAATTTCCCTAAAGGTGTGCAGAAGCTGCCTTCCTCACTCCCAAGGCCGAATTTTGATGTGGAGACCGGCCAGGTTGTCAGGATCGATCCCCCGCTGGAGAGAAGGTAGAGTTCCTGATTGGTAATATGAATCAGAAGGCGTTGGGTAGGGTTAGGCTTCACAAGTTCGGTAGGGGGGGCTTCTCGATGCTTGCAGACAGACCCCTTGAGTGGCAATTGTAACCCTTTACCATGACAATGATAGAGACTCACACTCGGAAATCGTCACCCAAGCGCCTTGCGATCGTCGGGGCAACCGGAGCCGTGGGTATTGAAATGTTAAGGGTGCTCGAGAAGCGGGACTTCCCAGTCGCCTCTCTCCGTCTCCTCGCCTCTCCGCGTTCAGCCGGAAAGAAGATTGCTTTTCGTGGTCAGGAAATCGCGGTCGAGCCCCTCTCGGAAAACAGTTTTGAGGGCATCGATATCGCTCTTTTCAGTGCAGGCGGCGGTATCTCCAAGGATTTTGCTCCTCATGCGGTGAAGGCGGGAGCCATCGTTGTGGACAATTCCTCCGCCTTCCGTATGGATCCCAAGGTCCCCTTGATTGTCCCTGAGATCAATGCTGCTGAGGCGGCCTCCCACACCGGTATTCTGGCCAATCCCAACTGCACGACCGCCATCACGCTGATGGCCGTTTACCCTCTGCATCAGGCCTTTGGTCTCAAGCGGATTATTGCATCCAGCTATCAGGCGGTCTCCGGGACGGGCGCCATGGCCATCGAGGAACTGCGTCAGCAGGTCGAAGCGATTGCCTCGGGCAAGCCCGTCGTGAAGGAGGTCTATCCCCATCAGATTGCCTTCAATGTCCTCCCCCATGTTGATTCCTTCCTCGACGATGGGTATACCCGCGAAGAGATGAAGATGCAGAACGAGGGTCGCAGGATCATGAATCTTCCGGATCTGGCGGCCTCCGTTACCTGTGTGCGCGTTCCCGTCTACCGGGCTCATTCCGTGGCGGTGACTGCGGAATTTGATCGTCCGGTATCTTTGGAGAAGGCCCGCGAAGTCATCAATGCCGCTCCCGGCATTCAGCTTCATGATGATCCTTCACGGGCCGTCTACCCCATGCCGATCGATTGCAGCGGGGAGGATGACTGCCGTGTCGGTCGCCTCCGCATCGATTGCGCCCTCCCCAATGCGTTGACCTTCTGGGTTGCCGGTGACCAACTTCTCAAGGGCGCGGCCCTGAATGCGGTTCAGATTGCAGAACTCCTTTAATCGCCCCGCGACTCATCACATGCCTACCTACGAATATGAGTGCTCCAAGTGCAAGAAGCACTTCGATGCCTTCCAGTCGATGAAGGATGACGCTTACAAAACCTGTCCGAAAGAGAAGTGCTGCATGAAGGCATGGGGGAAGGGGAAAGTGAAGCGCCTGATCGGAACCGGTGCTGGCTTGATCTTCAAGGGATCGGGTTTCTACATCACCGATTACCGGAGCGAGGGCTACAAGAGTGCCGCCAAGAGTGACGCATCCTCAGCCAAGACCGAGGCGAGCTCATCCTCTTCAGCTTCCTCCGCAACTTCACAATCAGCAAAGGGTGAGGTGGGGAAGACAACTAAGTCAGACGCCTCGGCATCACCAAAGACTCCTCCAAAGAAGGGATGAGTGTTCGTCTCTGCCCATCGTGCGATTATGAAAACCCGGGACCCCGGATTTATTGCGCGCGGTGCGGAGGGATTTTATCCGCTTTGCCCATTCCCCCCCAAGGAGAACCTTCTTATCCCCCTGTAAGGTCGGTTTCCAGTGCGTTGGTTAAAAATTCCTTGAGTCGAAGAGGGAATGTCTCCTTGTCGTCAATTTTTATCGGTCTGATCAGGTATCTGCTTTCCGTTGCGATCGGGGTGATGGTTGTTCTCTCCGTCATGAAGCCAAATGAGGATGTTCCAAGGAATCTGCAAGCCGAGCGCATTGACGTTTCTGCAGCCTTGGAAAGGGTTTTTACCGACGCCAGACTGGGCACCGTGGAACTTTCGCAACACTTGATAAATGACTTTTTAAAAACTTCACCTACCTTCCCCCTCCAGAGTTTCGGTCCCATTCACCCTTTGCTGAAGGTCCCGTATGTGGAGATGTTCCCCGAATCACTCATCTGCTACTTCGATGTTTCCTGTTTTGGTTTTGAATTCCATTTCTCGGAGAGATTCATTCTTCGGGGGAAGTCGGGGGATTGGACAATTGAAGCAAGCTCGGCTTCACTGGGACTCCTCCAGATACCCGCTCTCTTCCTTCCCTATATGACAGCTTTTTTAGCAAACCACGAGGGTCCCGCTGTCGCCCGTCTCAACATGATAAAAAGTGCTGATGAGTTAAGACTCAGACAAGGATCGGTGTTTTTTTCTCTCCGCTAACTCGTTTCTGTCTGTGAGTCTGAAAAACAGTCGTCTCCTGGTGACAGGAGCATTCTTTCTCTTTTGTTTGTTTGCTGAGTCTGAACTGTATTCCAAAACTTCATTTGTGACGCCCGGCGGTACCTTTGAATTGATTGGGGAGAGGGGGTCGGATGAGAGAAGTTTTTTTCATCTGCTCGTGAATAATGAGGAAAAGTTTCAGGGGTTGACCGGATATCCGGTCAGTGCTGATCCTCCGGTTCTGGTTGTCCTGCATCCTTTCAAAGAAAACCCTTCTCTTAAAAACACCCTCAGGGTCGATTCCTTGGAGGGTCGTAGTACCAAAATTCAGATCGATTGTTCCTACCCGCCCGAGGTCAATGGCGAGTTGGGAGAAATTTTAGCCAGAGCCATGTTGCTAAGAAAACATTATGCCAATCAACCTCCCCAATCTGGAGTGACAATAAAGTCCTTTCCATCATGGCTGACCCGGGGCATCGGCTTGGTTTGTAATCCCGGGGCGGGATTCGTTTTGAGTTCCGAATTAACACCGGATACGGAAGTTCCTTCCCTTGAGAAATTCCTTTGCCAAAAAGCCCCGGTTTCCGAGAGTGATCAAGTTTTAGAAGCCTATAACAGCATGGCTGCTTTGGCTGTGAAAGCCGGGATGAGAGGGGAGGGTGCAAAGGCCTTCCGCGATTGGATCGGGCATTTCAATGCAAAGGATCCCAGGGTGAGTTTCAGTGATTGGCCTGACAGTTGGTCCCTCGGCAAGGTCGAACGTCTTTGGTTGCTTCTCATTGCAGGCCAAGAGAGAGGCGATGAAGGGACTTTGTCGATTCTCGGAACAATCTCCTCTTTAAAGAAATACGATGAAATTCTCTCCGGTTTGCCGACCCAGGCCCATTCCATTGCCCTGTTGAAAAAGGAGAAAGGTGGCATTTTCACCTCCCAGCAACTGTCGTCTCGTCTCAGTGCGCTTCGCTTGCAGGCAAACCCGCTTGTGATTCCACTAATCGACAGGACATTGAATCTGTTATCCCAGATCAATCGGCAATCCCTTAAAAAACTCCTGGCAGAAGAGAAGAAGATTTCGGACCTTCAGGGCTTAATTCTTAAGCAGTCACGCGCCATTGAGGATTATCTGGATTGGTATGAAATGACTAAAACAAGGACGAAGAGCGGACTTTTCGAGCGTTTTCTTGCGGCGCCTCTACCGCCAGTCAAAAAAGGCCCGGTCGGCCGCTATCTCGATGCGGTTGAGGAGCGGGGATGGTGAATAGTCGGATGTGACACTTGCGCGTCCAGTCTCGAGCATTATGATAGGAGTGATGCTTGATGTTTTTCTTTTGACCCGTCGCGAGCAAGTTGTTCTTTCACTTGTTCTGATAGCCTTCGTCTCGGGTGTATCGATTCGCCATTTTCGATTGATGTCGTTGATCCCCGTCGAGAACAGGATACACTCCTTATCCCGATGAAAGTATCCGGATTTAACGAGGCTGTTGCGCATGCCCATGAAAAAGACCCCCAATTCCGTCCTGAAGGATATCAATTTATCCGTGAATCCCTTGAGGCAATCCTGAAGAAACGATCCAAAGGAAAACAACTCTCCCCGTCCGCCCATGTGACTGCATCGGAGTTGCTTGATGGCTTCCGTCGTCTGGCCCTAAAAGAGTTCGGGCCGATGACGATAACGGTCCTCGACTATTGGGGAATTCATAGCAGTGGTGACATTGGGAAAATGGTTTTCCACTTGGTTGAGGCTGGTGCTTTTGGGCGAACTGAAAACGATGCGCCCGGTGATTTTGAACAAGGGTTCGATTTTCAAGAGTCCTTTGTTCTCCCCTTCCTTCCACCTGCCCCTTCCAGCCTCGGGGAGACACCTCTTCCTCGGGTTCAACTTCCCGTTCCATGAACCGATACCTTCCATTGATGATTCTTCAAGCAACACTCCTTACTCAAACTTTGCACGCCTCCGATCCAAAACAGACAGGAGATTCTTCCGTCAAGTCACAGGTCCTCCATTCCGAGAAGCATTCGGGAGGCCCTGAAAAACCCGGTTTAACGGATTCCGCAAAGCCCCAGGTTTTCACCTTTCCCAATGGTCTGACTCTCATCGTCGAGGAGAACAAGGGAGCCCCCGTAGCCAGCGTTCAGGCATGGTGCAACACAGGATCCATCCATGAGGGAAAACTCCTTGGAGCAGGGCTTTCCCACATTCTCGAGCACATGCTTTTCAAAGGCACGACCAGCCGAGCCCCAGGGGTGATTGCCAGCCAAGTGCAGGATCAGGGGGGGTATATCAATGCCTACACCTCCTACGATCGCACCGTCTATTGGATCGATGTTCCGGCCAAAGGAGCAGGGAAGGCTGTGGATATCCTGGCCGATGCCATGATGAATGCCACGTTGCCAGAGGCGGAGTATACCAAGGAGCAAGAGGTCATCCGTCGTGAGTTTGCCATGGGATATGACAATCCGGACAGGACTGCCTCTCTGCTGCTCTTCAGGACTGCCTATCACGTCAGCCCCTTCAAGGAGCCTGTCATCGGTCATCTGGATATTTACAACAAACTGAGCCGCCAAGACGTCCTTGATTACTACAAGCGCCGCTATGTTCCCAATAATCTCTGTTTTGTGGTAGTCGGCGACGTCAATGCCTCGGAGATCCGTGACCAGTTGACCGCCTATTTTGAGAAATACCCGAGGGTAGCCTTGGAGCCCGTGACGATCGCTGAGGAGCCCCCTCAGCTTGGGAAGCAGGAGGGGAGGGACACTTTCCCATCCGATCTCAGTCGCATGAATATCGCGTGGCGGGCACCCGGCATAACCAGTCCCGATGCTCCCGCTGTGGAGTTGCTCTCTGCTGTCTTAGGAGCCGGAACAAGCTCGATCCTGAATACGGATCTCCGCGAGAGGAAGGGCCTGGTCCATCAGATCGGTGCTGGCCTCTACACACTCACGCCCAAGGAGGGACTGATTTACGTGGGAGCAGTGACAGATCCAGACAAGCGTGATGCTGCCGAGAAGGCGATCATGGCACAGGTCGAGAGGGTAGCCCGGGAGGGAGTGACCCCTGAGGAGCTGTCAAAGGCCAAGAAGGGACTTCTTTCCGATCACTACCACGGACTCACCACCATGAGGGGGCGTGCCTCGGACTATGGAAATGGTTGGCTGATGACCGGCAATGCTGAGTTCGGAAAGCGTTACCTGGAGTCCATTGAAAAGGTCACTCCCGAGGATGTGCGACGGGTTGCAGCACTATATCTAAAGCCCGAGGGGCTCACTATTACCTCCCTCGATCCGATCGCTCCGGCGGGTATAGCTACTAAGGAAGAATCGAAGCCCGTCACGGCAGAGATCAAAAAAGAGGTCCTTCCCAATGGTCTTCGGGTTCTTATCCACGAGGACAACCGCCTTCCGCTCGTCTCTATTATTGTAGCCTTCCGAGGTGGACTGCTCTCCGAGACACCCGAGAAGAACGGTGTCTCTCAACTTGCCGCGAGCACGATCGTGAAGGGCACCAAGAACCGCTCTGCCCAGCAAATTGCCGAATCTGTGGAGCATGTCGGCGGCTCAATTGGTGCTAGTTCGGGTAACAACAGCTTCTCGGTTGCCGTTGATGTGATGAAGGATGACGTGCCCCTCGGCATGGAGATTCTCGCAGATGTGCTGCAGAACGCCACCTTCCCCGATGCAGAGGTTGCCCTGGAAAAAGATTCCCAGATTGCAGCCATCAAGGCCGAGGATGACCAGATCACCTCCACCGCGCGGAACCTCCTGAAGCCTAAACTCTATGGGAATCATCCCTACGCCTTGCGCTCGAACGGTTCGCCGGAGACCGTCTCCAAGCTCACCTCGGAAGATCTCAAAGCCTATCGCAACACTCTTGTCGTGGGTAAAAACGGCGTCCTCTCAATCTTTGGTGACGTCGATCCCAAACAGGTTCTTGAACTTGCTAGAAAAGACTTCGGCTCACTCCCCAAGGGAGGGGTAGCGCTTCAGAACCCACCAGTCGCTAAAACCCTTCTTGACTCTATTGCTGCCTCTGCCGTGCGTCAGAAGCAGCAGGCTGTCATCATGAAGGGATTCCTCGGCACGAGCATCGATAGCAAGGACCGACCTGCCCTCGAGTTAATCGAGCAGGCCTCGAGCGATCTCGGATCCCGTTTCTTCGTCCGTATTCGGGAAAAACTCGGGCTAGCCTATTTCGTGGGAGC
>CAIKFI010000067.1 GCA_903826635.1 uncultured Spartobacteria bacterium
ACGGCGGCGAGTCTTAAGCCCTTGCTGCATCTCTGGTCGCTTGCCGTGGAGGAGCAGTTCTACATCTTCTTTCCTCCGCTACTGGTGCTGCTGTGGAAGAAGCCAAAGATTCTGGTTCCAGCAATGGTGGTTCTACTGATCGCCACCTTCATCCTGAACGTTGTGATGTCCGTTCAGAACGGCGTGAGCGACTTCTTCCTGACACCCTACCGTGCGTGGGAGTTTCTGGGAGGTAGTCTGCTAGCCTTGTGGCACTACGACAAGAATCACGAGGAAGAGGCGCCTGCCTATCGGGAGGCCTTGTCTTGGTGCGGATTGATCCTGCTGGGGCTTGGGTTTGGATTGATCCACAAGGATGAACCCTATCCCGGATGGAGGGCACTCCTGCCCGTGGCGGGAACCCTACTGCTCATTGAGGGAGGACGCTCTGCCTGGATCAACCGGAAGATCCTTTCTAATCCTACGGTGGTCTGGGTGGGACTCATCAGCTACCCGCTATATCTCTTCCACTGGCCCGCCCTCGCCTTCGTCCATATCGTCAAGGGGGAGAGTCCCAAGGAGGGATACATCCTCGCTGCACTCGGTGTCGCTTTACTGCTCACCATCCTGACCTACTACTTCATCGAGAAGAGGATCCGTCATCACAAATTCCGGTGGACCCTGCCCATGTTGGTTGCTGCTTTCCTGCTTACCGGAGCTCTGGGTTATGTGATCCGACAAAAAGGACTTCATCCCCGTCTCTCCGGAAGCCTCTTACAGGAATACTCGCGGGCATCGCAGGAACATAATTTTTTCGATGGCTTCTCGGCATCCAAGTTCAGTGACCATATCTGGCTTTACCAAGCAGGAGAGCTTGGTGCAAAGACTCTGTATATCGGTGACAGTCACGCCCAGCAGTGCATGCCTCGAATTCTGAAGTTGCTGCAATCCGGTCAAGGTCATGACCGTGGAGCAATCTTCCTTACCATCGGCCTTGTGGTTCCGATCCCGGGAATCGTCGGCCCGCTGCAGGCCGCTCAGGAAGAAATGACCAAGGGCATATGCGAGTTTGGAGCACGGGGAGATATTGATCGAATTGTTGTCTCTGCAAACTGGAAGTATTTTTTTGGCATCGGGGGGGATAAGTATTCGATCGATGGGATCCCGCTCGGCTCTGAAAAAGGGACCCTTAAAGCGATCGAGGTCCTCATGAAGCAGCTCGGTAAGTTTGTTGCTGCAGGCAAGAAAACCTATCTGATCCTGAGCATACCGACATCCCAGGCGCTCGATCCAAAAAATATCATTGAGCGCGGCTTTGATGGATCGTTTGTGCTGAATCGTCAGGATCCGTCTTTAAAAGAGCTAATGGCTGAAAAGACACAGAATTCCTTAACCCATGGGGAGGTGATGGACCTCTTTGTAAGGGAAGCAGGTCGGCAGGGGGTAACTGTCATTGATCCAATACCCCAACTTTCAACAAACGGGATCTGCCCATCCCTCGATGATCAGAAGAGGCCTCTTTACTGTGATCCGCATCACTTGCGATCAAGCTATGTGAGGGATCATGCGAGCTATCTCGACAAGACGATTCTTCCGTGAGGAATATGAGCGCCGTGCAGCAGCCGCTCATTTCCATTATCACCCCCAGCTTCAATGCGAGCGGAACGATCGGGGACATGTTGGAGAGTCTCCTGCCACAGCTATCCGATGACATCGAGCATCTGCTGATCGATGCATGTTCCAGTGATGGCACGCTTGATATCGCAAGGCAGTATCCCCACCTAACGATTCTCTCAGAGCGTGACCGTGGCATCTACGATGGAATGAACAAAGGGGCGGCCCTGGCTAAGGGTGATTGGATCCTTTTCCTTCAAGCCGATGATTGGCTGCCTGCCGGGACCCTCGAGGCTTACCGCAAGGCGATTTCAGAAAGTGCGATGGCCTCGGTGATCTGTGGCTCCGCAGAAGCGGTGAAAGAGTCCGAAGGGTGCTGGTCGACGGTTTGGTCGGTGACAGAGACAAGTCGCAAGCTTCTGACCGCCGAAAATCTGGCCCTTGGAGAACCGATGATCAATGCGCGCCTTTTCAAGAGGAATGCTTTCGAGCTTTTGGGAGGGTTTTCGTTGGAATATTCGTTGGCATCCGACAGGGATTTTCTTTTACACGCGACCGAAACGGGCATGATCCAGCACGAAGTGGATGCAAGGACCTATCGCTATCGCTGGCATTCCGGATCTAGCACCATGACGGAGGGCAATGCACTCTCGTCCAAGCTCTCGCAAGAGAATCTCGCAATCGCAAAAAAACATCTTCGAACAGCAACAGGAAGCGCACGGCAGGCTCTTCGAAAGTGGCACGATTACCTGACGGTGCAGGCGGGTATGAATGCGCTGGAGGAATATCGCTGGGGGGGCCTGAGTCGGGCCTTCAGGGCGGGGGTCTCTGAAAATCCAAGATGGCCCGCCTGCTTTGTAGAAGAGATCCTCCGCTCCCTACCCGATTTTTTGTCTCGCGGAGGAAAAACCAAAAGTCAGATCTTGAAAAAAGAGCGTCTGGATCGAGGGAAGTAATCCTAACAATCAAAATCCATCCATGAAGGTTCCAAGAGTATTAAACAACCTTGCATCCCCCTTGATGATCCTACTCTTCAGCTTGGCAGCCTGTGAGCAATTCTATCAATCGATTTCCTGGGGGCATAATAATTGGTGCATGAATGAATGTCTTATTAACTATGCCGGTGGTTTTGTTAGGCGTGGATTCTTTGGACAAATGGCTCTGAGCCTATCGGAGTTAACGGGTCTCTCTGCTAATGTCATTATAATATCTCTCTGTGGAATCATGCTAATCCTGTTAATGGTTTTCCTTTGTTGGAAGTCAAAAGGAAGATTGCCATGGATCGTGCTTTTTTCACCTCTAGTTTTAGGAGGGCCAACATTTCAGGATTTTTTGATTAGAAAAGATACGTTGTGCATAGTTTTGTTCATTGCATGCCTGCTTGTGGAAAAAAGCAGATGTCTTTTACTGATTAGAAATATTCTAATAAACGTCATTGGTATTGCCGCAATCCTTTGCCACGAGGGATTTATTTTTTATGGTTTTACAGGCATTTTGATGCTCAGGTATTTTTCGTCCAAAGAAACAATCATCCGGTCGCTATGTAGCTTTTCACCGATGATCCTTGCCTTCCTCCTTTCGTCCTACTTTCACGGTAACGAATCAACCGCTTACGCCATCAATAACTCATTGATTAAACTCTGGCATCATATTGAGCCTAATAATAACGACATCTATAATCCATCCTGTGCCATCTACAGTCTCAAATACAATTTCATCAATTGTCCTTGGAACGGATACAGCGCCCTTTGGGAAATCAATTACCATGTGTATACCCCTCTTGCTTGGATGTTTACCATATTTCTCTGTTTTATTTATCTTATTAGTTTACTTCAAAGTGACTCCAAAAGCAGCAGAGAAACTGAGAGTGATCTAGCGATTGAAAAGGGACGTCTCTTTATTATTCTTTTCTTGCAACTCCTGTTTATTTTCCCACTTTTTATCATCGGTTGGGATTACGGACGCTGGATCTTTCTATGGACCTCTTCCTCCATTTCTCTTTATTTTCTGGGATTGAATTGGTCGAACCCCCGACTGGAACTGGCCACTAGGAAAGTGATCCAATATGGTCAAAGGGTCAGATTGCCATGGGTGCCGCAAAAGTGGCACTTGATATTTTTGGGAATACCCCTCTGTTCTTGGAGTGTCTTTAGTTATCTCCAGTCAACGCCTTTCGGGTATCAAGCGGACTTTTTTTTAAAGCTCATCACTCACAAAACCCTTTTTGATACAATTTACCCCTTCGTGAAACTGCAGGGGTGATTGTGTCAGTGTCTCGCAAGAAAGGGTATTTTAGATTTTATAAAAGAGTTAAAGAATGAGCGTTCATCATCAAGCCGTCGTCATGATCGCCTCAAAATCGGGGCGACTCGGTAATCGACTCTTTCAAGCGGCCCATTTCATGGCGAATGCCATGAGGTTGAATTACCGCCTGCTAAATCCCTCATTGGGGGAGTATGCGCACCTTTTTGAGGGAAGCCTCAGAGATCCATTCTGTGGGTATCCGCAGAAGTGGAGAGAGTCCGACTCGGAGTTTGCGAGTCAATGCAGGGAGTTCTTATATCATGGCGCCTACCTTCTTGGTCTCACCGCCAGAATGGGAATCGTGCCTGGTGTGCGCTCTATCGATATCCGTCATTTCGATGAAACGGAGGAAGGAGAGGTGGATCTTAACGGCTCTTTTTTTGCAGAGGTTTTGGAATCAGAGAAGTTGATCCTCCCCTTGGGGTGGAAGTTTTCTGATCACTTGGGAATCTCACAATACCGGAAGGAAATCATCCGTTATTTTACGCCTGTGGAATCTGTCAGGAATCCAGCTGAGGCCATTGTGTGCAGGGCCAGGAGTAAAGGGGACCTATTGGTTGGGGTGCATATCAGGCAGGAGGATTACCGGAACTGGAAGAATGGCATCCACTTTTACGAGACGGAGCAATATGGGCGATGGATGAGGGAACTTGCCGATGGGAGTCCCGGCAAAAGAATGGTTTTTCTTGTGTGTGCGAGCGGAGCCCTGGATGAAACCCTTTTTAGGGATCTTCTGGTTGTGAGAGGCCCCGGTTTTCCTGCAGGGGACCTGCATGCATTATCCCTCTGCGATAAAATTATCGGCCCGCCAAGCACCTTCTCGACATGGGCCTCCTATCATGGAGGAGTTTCCCTTCGTGTGCTCCGGGATTCGAGCGATTCGCTCAGCTCTGAAAAAACAAGGAACAAGGGGTGAGTTCGGCTTCTTTTCCGTGATGAGATGGTGACTTGTGATTAGGTGCGGGGCGAAGCTCTTCTCAGGATCACCATCTCGGGCATCAACGCATCGGATTGCCTCGGATAGACCCATTTGGGCGCCTTCATGAGACGTTTGTCGAAGACCTTCACATACCCCAGCTTTTCATCCTCAAGGTCTTTGTAGAATCGGAAAGTTTTTGGATCACCGGCATTCATATACGTGACCCAGCTATAGGCGATGAAATCGGGGTTTCTGAGCCTGAGGGATTCAGCGGTAAATGCATCCGCCGGGTCATGAGTCTCGCAGCCTTCGAGTCCTTTCCTGATGATTTCATTGTTTCCAAAAATCTTGGTAAAACGCTCTTGATGGCCGCTTTCACAGGTCATAGTCGTTAACTTTACAGAGACTCCGGGCATGAGATTCCAATCCGGTGCATAAGTGTTTTCCACAGTGGCGTTTTTTGGGAAATTTTTCATCGCATAGACCTGCGAACCCATTCTGGGATCAGAAAGAAAGCGTACGCCCAGGATGATGCAGCAGATCATGTTGTAAGCCAGAATGGCCGCAAACAGTATGGAGGGTATTTTTTTCGACATCCGGACCCTCTGCAGGGCGGGTGCGGCCAGCAACAAGGCAAATGGAACCACGGGCAGGACAAATCGGGCCTCCATGCGGGGAAAACTCCCGATGTTCAGATAGTAGCCCAGAAAAACAATTCCAGCACATGCAAGAAGGGAGCGCTCGCCGGAAGCAAGGGCTCCATTTTTAAGAAGAAGGAGCGTTTTGATGACTGCCAGAACAAGGACGATCGTGGCAGGCAAGCCGATTAACTCCGGGAAGGAAGTCAAAAAATCAAGATATCCCAATCTGTGACTGCTCCCGTAGTAGACTGGTGTTGTGTAGAGGTTGTAGAGGAACTGCCCCACGAATTTCTCGTGGTCCAAAACAGCCCCCGGGCAGCCGATAAGAAATCCCATGGGAACGGCCAGCAATCCAAGAATCAGTGGTATCCGGTAGAAAGACCTCCATCCTGAGTGCATGAAGAGAGCCACCGGGATTGCTGCGGCAACCCCAAGCCCATTGTATTTATCTGCAGCGGCCAGCCCCGCCAACAGGCCTGCTAGAACCGTGTCGATCAGGGTGCCGGTGACGGATGCCCTCATGGAGAAAGTCAACGAGGCCAGCATCCAGAAGAGCAGGGGGGAATCAACCGTTCCCCAATGGTTGAATTGAATCAGTCCCGCACTTGTGGCCATGATCAATGCGAGCACCGAGGCCGATTTTTCACCGCAGGATTTCCTCACAATGCCGTAGAGCAGGGCAACGCTCCCGCAGAAGAGCAGGATCGTGAGCAAGTGACCGCAAACCATCGTGATGGCAAGCCACCTGTTAGGATTTGCTGGGTTTGCCGGGAAGAGCTGGGAGATCTGGTGAAGGGGCCTGATGACAAGGAATTCCGTCAGATAAGTGTGAAGGGGTGGCTTCAGATACAGCCATGCCATGCCATTGGGTCTGATGCCGATGAAGGCAATCTGATCGAAGTGCCAGTCCTGATAGCGTCCCCAAGTGATGCCGATCGTGGAAAGGGTCAGGGCCAGCAGAAGCGCAAGGGCCAGGAGATAGCGGCCTTGGAGGAGTCCACGACGATGGATAAAGGACGCACTCTTCATGAATGACACGAATTGAAGGGGATTGGTTCAAGAGCCGGCAAGGACTTTGTGAAAAAGATGGTCTTCGATCATCATCATCGCCCAATCTTTCCTTCGTCATGCTGCTCAGCGTCATCCTACCTGCTTACAACCGCGCCGGTTGCATCGCTCGTGCTCTTGAGAGCATCAAGGCTCAAGGAATCAGCGAGCTCGAAGTGATTCTGGGAGATGATGCCTCGACCGACTCAACCGTGGAAGTGGCACTTTCAATCTTGCCCGATATCCAGGTCGCGCGCCTCACAACGAATCAGGGGGCCTCGGCGGCAAGAAACGCCGCCATACGGCTTGCCAAGGGTGATCTGCTCGCTTTTCTCGATTCCGATGACGAGTGGCTTCCTGACAAACTGGAACATCAGGTAAAATTTCTGAAAGAGCACCCCGAGGTCGGACTTTGCGGTTCGGGACATCTGCTCGTGAGTCGTCATGGCGAGCGCATTCCCTATCCCGGTAAGAATCCCGCTGATTGGCGCAAGGAACTGCACCTTGCCGAGAGCTTTCATGGGGCCTCCACATGCGTGGTCCGGCGCGAGGTCATCGAATCCGTGGGCCTGTTTGATGAGCGTCTCCGTGTCCTTGAGGATTGGGATTGGCTCCTGCGAATTTCCAAGATGCACCCGATTCATGTCCTGCCAGGGCAGATGGCGATCATCCATGAGAACAACCCCTCGGATGCGGATCAGACCGCTCAAAGCCTGGTTTATTTTTTATCAAAGCATGGGGAGGAATTCCGTGCCTTCGGAGCGGAACACGCTTCCATCGTCATCTCCCAGCATTATGAAAATACGGCGCGCGCATTTTTCCGGCATAAACGGCCCAGGGAGGGATGTGGGTTTCTGTGGAAGTCATGGATCATGGCTCCTTTAAGGAATCCCCGGTCTCTTGCCGCATTTCCTTTGGCAGCGTTCGATTCACTCCTGGGCACGGAAGTTCTCCCAAATATCCTTGCTGACCGTAGTCGTCGCAGGATTCGCCCTCCCGCCCGATGAAAATTCTCTTCCTTTCCAGTTTTGCTCATCTGGTGCTCCAGAAAAACCAGACGCGCACGTCGGGTGGCGCCGAATTGCAGGTGGCCCTGCTGGCCAGGAAACTCGTCGAGCGTGGCCATGACGTGGTCATTGCCGGAGGGGATGTCGGTCAGGCAGATCAGGTTCTTCTTGATGGGGTGATGACTCGCAATGCGGGGAAATTCCATACCGGCCGATGCATCGAAATGCTCACGGCGATCCCAAGGTTGGTTCAGGTGCTCCGTCAGGAACGCCCCGAGTGGGTGGCGGTAATGGGTTGGACGGCCTGGCTTTTTATACTCTGGTTCCTCAGGCCGTTTTTTCGATACAGGCTGGATTTCATCTGTTCGCTCGATTCAGAAATCAACGGGGAATACCGCCGTGAGAATCCGATTTTCGGATCTCTCTTTGAGTTTGCCGTCAGACGCTGCGATGCACGGCACTCAATCACCAGCGATCAGGAGAAGGTTTTCCGAAGTCGGGGTATGGACGCCACCTTTTACAGGTATTTACTCATTCCCAGAAGTTTCCCCAGAGTTTCCGAAAAGCAGATCGATCTGCTTTGGGTGTCGCGCTGTCAGGAACTCAAGCGACCACATCTGTTCCTGGATCTTGTTGAGACTTTTCCGGAAGCGCGATGCACGATGATATGTCCCTGCGAGGATAAGAAACTTTGGGAATCCGTGGCCGCCCGTGCCGCCAAGTTGACCAACCTTGAATTTATCGAAAAAGTTCCCTACCACGAAATTCAGGAATACTACGACCGGGCCGGGATCTTCGTGAATACCTCGACCTTTGAGGGGTTTCCCAACAGCTTTATCCAATCCGGAATGGGTCATGCCGCCCTCCTCTCACTCTGCATTGATCCCGACGGCATGATCCAACGGTTTGGATCCGGCATCTTGGCCGGTGGTTCCATGGTGAATATGATCTCTGGGGCGAGGGCACTGCTCTCGGATCCGGAGCGACTCCTCTCCATGCAGGAGGGGAGTGCTCGCATGGTGGCCGAGTGGCTGGACAATGATCGCAATACAACCGCCTTTCTCGACGGGTTGGAGGGACCGCCCGCGTTGCAAGTCTCCTGACGACCTGCCATCATGGAATCCATAAAGGGAATTTCGCAAAGGACTCCGCATGCCAGACCAACTGTTCATTGAACCCGCAACCGTTGAGGATCTTCCTCAGTTAGCGGATCTGCTCTACGGGTTGTTTTCGCAGGAGACGGATTTCATTCCCAACCGTGACAAGCAAATGAGGGGGCTTCGTCTGATCCTGGAGCAACCGAACCGCGGGCGGATTTTCGTCCTTCGTAGCGGTTCCAAGATTATCGGCATGATCAACCTGCTCATCACGATCAGCACGGCTGAAGGAGGCTTTGTCCTGATCCTTGAGGACTTGGTGATCCACTGTGACCATCGTGGTCAAGGATATGGAGGCAGGCTAGTGGAGCATGCACTGGGTTACGCAAGGGCCAAGGGCTTCCTTCGGGTGACGCTCCTCACTGACAAATTGGAGAACCGTGCCCATGCATTTTACGAGCATCATGGCTTTCACAAGAGTGGGATGGTTCCCATGCGATACTATTTTTCGACGCAAGATAACGCCGATACGCCGCCATTAACCGGGAATGGATCCCCTCCCTCAGATGAGTCGTGACACCGTAACTTCCGGTCAAATCGATTCGATCGGTTTTGTGAATCTCGGGTTTGCCCGCGTTGATTCTGCTCGTAAAGAGCGGTGCGGACGTGCCGAAGTCATCTTCGGTGAGGGGAAGACTGCGGAAGAGATCGTGCGCATTGCAGGCGTGATCCATTCCCGGGAGGGGCATGTGCTGGTGACTCGTGTCAGCGCCGATCAGGCTGCTGAA
>CAIKFI010000068.1 GCA_903826635.1 uncultured Spartobacteria bacterium
GCAACCAAGGTCATTGCCAATGTCGTGGGCATAGGTGCGCACATAGAACCCCTTGCTGCAGACAACCCTGAAGTCGATTTCAGGAAGCCGCTCCTGGAGGATCTGGTGAGCATAGATATGAACAAAACGGGGCTCCCTCTCGACGGTCTTGCCCTGCCGGGCCAACTTATAAAGAGCCACCCCATCCTTTTTGATGGCGGAAACCATCGGCGGAAGTTGGTAAAAATCCCCGTCGTATTTGGCAAAGGCCGCCTCGGTTTGTCCGGACCCGAATTGGGGCACCTCGCGCGTCTCGGTAACGACACCGTCGGCATCCTGGGAGTCGGTGGTCTCGCCCAACTTCAGCGTCCCCACGTATTCCTTATCCTCGCTCATGAGGAGGTCCTGAATCTTGGTTCCACGGCCCAGCGTGAGCAGGAGGAGTCCGGTGGCCAGAGGGTCCAACGTGCCGCAATGGCCGATTTTTTTTGTCCCCAAGACGCGGCGCGCTATCGCCACGACGTCATGGGAGGTCATCCCGGAGGCTTTGTCTATGGGAAGAACCCCGTCGATTGCATTGTCAGATCGCATGATAAATAGTTCTCCCGGGAGTTAGGAGTTCGAAGGCTTCTCCATGGCCTCGCAGATTGCATTCAGGACCATCTCCTCGACTTCGGCAATGGATCCCTTGATACGGGCACCTGATGCCAACTGGTGACCGCCTCCTCCGAAAGAGGCACAGAGCTTGCACGCGTCGAATCTGCTGTCCTTCGAGCGGAGGCTCAGACGCACGCCACCATCGGCAAGTTCCTCAAAGAACGCCGCGGCCTGCACTCCATCGATGCAACGGATATGTTCGATCAGGCCCTCGGTATCCTCGGGCAATACCCCGAGGGATTCCGCGAACGCAAGGGGTAGGGAAAAACTGGCTACCCTGTCATCACAGGTGAAGCGGGCACTCACCAGGGTGTGTCGGAGCAACTCCAAGCGCCGCCTCGGATAATGCTCGTAGAGTGAGCGGGAGAGTTCGGCCACATTGACCCCGCGAGCGGTGAGTTCCGCGGCCACCTCGAAGGTTCTGGCACTGGTTCCCTCGTATCGAAAAGATCCTGTGTCCGTCTCGATGGCGGCGTAAAGATTGGTTGCCATCTCGGGCGTGATGGTGATCCCCTCCTGGAGAAAGGCCTCCGCAAGGATCTGCCCGGTCGCAGGACGCGTCCAATCGATGAGGTTGAGATCAGCGTAACCCGGATTGCTCCTGTGATGATCAATGCAGACCCAGAGAGGGGAGTGGGATACCGAATCCAGGACGCTCCCCAGCCTGTTCTTTACCGAGGTGTCGAGCGCAACAACGGCATCGAAGGAATCGGGCGAGGCTGAGGGTGTGGTGATGATCTCCGAGGAGGGAAGAAATGAGAACTTCGACGGCATTCCGTCATGGTTCCAGGCGGTCACTTCATGACCTTCATCCCGTAACCAGAGGGCCGTTGCGATCGTGGAACCAAGAGCATCGGCATCCGGACGAAGGTGACTGACAACCAGAATACGACGCCGGCCGCGAAGGGCCTCACGGATCTCTGGAAAAACGGCACTCCTCATGGGTCCTGACTCGGGGGTTGAGTTTCTCCATCCTCGGAGAGGGTGGGGCCGATCTCGTCCAGCAAACTCAGGACCCTGGTCCCGCGTTCGATCGATTCATCAATCTGGAAGTGGAGCAGGGGGGTGTATTTCAGCACAACGCGACGGGAGAGCTCATGCTGAAGCTGCTGCCGGTGTGAGTTCAGCACCTCCACAGCCTGCTCCTTCTGCCACTTGGTGCCGATGGCACTGATGAAAACATGCGCATTCTTGAGGTCGGGAGTGATGTCAACGGAACGAACCGAGACCAAGGGAGCCTCAAATTTGATCTCCCTGCCGATGAGGACTCCAAGCTCCCTCTTCAGCAGTTCGCAGACCCGGATGACACGGAGATTCATGGATGGGAGTGCCGGAGATGATCCCGGCGAAGTGTGGTGATGGCTGGAGATTAAAGTGACTGGGCAACCTTTTCGAGCGTGTAGCACTCGATGATATCACCCACCTCGTATTCCGAAAAATCACCCAGTCGGATACCGCATTCAAGGCCGGCGCGCACCTCTTTGACATCCTCGGTGAAGCGTCGGAGCGTCGAGAGACCGCCGTCATAGACAGGCTGGCGGCGGCGCAGGACACGGGCCCGTGCCGTCCGTGAGATCCGACCATCGGTGACGAGTGAACCGGCCACCATGCCCCGCGAGAGATCGAACAGCTGTTTGACTTCGGCATGACCGATGACAGCCTCGCGCACCTCGGGATCAAGAAGTCCGGTCATGGCATCGCGCATCTGGTCGGCCAGCTCGTAAATGATGCTGAAGAGCTTGATCTGGACACCCTCCTTGCGGGCGGCGGTATTGGCGCTGTTCTCAACCTTGACACCGAACCCGATAATGATGGCATCGGAGGCGCTGGCGAGGAGGACGTCGCTCTCGGTTACAGGACCGACGGCTCCAAGGATGACCTTGAGATCGATCTTCTCCTGGGGGATATCGGAAAGCATTCCAATAATCGCCTCGAGGGATCCCTGCATGTCGGCCTTGAGCACGATCTGCAGGGTTTTCTTCTGATCGGCTTCGAGATTGGCAAACAGATTCTCAAGCGTCGCGCGTTGCGGAGCGGCAAGCTTCTCTTTGCGCTGGGCATCCTGGCGTGTCTCACTGAGTTGGCGGGCGGAACGTTCGTTCTCCATGACCACGAGCTCGTCTCCCGCATTGGGTAGTCCGCTTAACCCGAGGACCTTCGCTGGCATGGCCGGACCCGCCGACTTGAAGGGAAGCCCATCCTCGTTGATGAGTTGTTTGACCTTGCCCCAGAAACATCCGCAGATGAAGGCATCCCCGACCTTGAGTGTTCCCGTGTTGACGATCACCGTGGCCGTGGGTCCGCGTCCCGCCTCCACTTGGGCCTCAATCACACTGGCACGAGCGGGTTGATCGGGATTGGCCTTCAGTTCGAGAACTTCGGCCTGCAGGGACATCATCTCGAGCAGTTGGTCAATTCCCTTGCCGGTCGCGGCCGAAACTTCGCAAACCACGGTGTCTCCACCCCATTCCTCGGCGACGAGTCCTTTGTCCTGAAGTTGCTGTTTTACCCGGTCCGGGTTGGCGGTTTTAAGATCGCACTTGTTGATGGCCACCATGATGGTGACCTTTGCCGCTTGGGCATGACTGAGAGCCTCAAGGGTCTGCGGCATGAGTCCGTCATCCGCCGCCACGACAAGAACAACGATGTCGGTGACATTCGCACCGCGCGCACGCATAGCCGAGAAAGCGGCGTGACCGGGGGTATCGATGAAGGTGATGGGATGGCCCTTCCAATCGATGGAATAGGCTCCGATTCTCTGGGTGATCCCGCCGGCCTCCCCGGAGGCAACTTTGGCCCTGCGGATCGCGTCGAGAAGGGAGGTCTTGCCATGATCGACATGCCCCATGAAGGTGATGATCGGACCACGGAGCTTCGTGTCCGCGGCCTTTTCCTCAACCGGTTTGGGAGGCTCGATGACAACTTTTTCCTCCTTGTGGACACCGCCACCGGAGACACGTTTTTCACGCTCAAAAACAAAACCATACAACTCGCAAAGCTTTGCGGCTATATCGGGTTCGACCGACTGGTTGATATTTGCAAAAATCTGCATCCCCATCAGGTCCTTGATGACCTTGAAAGCGGGTATGTCCATCTGCGCTGCCAGCAACTTGATCTGGATCGGTGGCTTGATATGGATGACCTTGCGGGGGTCTTCCTCGCCGCCACTTCCCTCTGCATCGAGAGTGCCAATCTGTTCCTCACCGGTCGCCTCAAGCGCAGCATTGACCTCGACCTCTTCAGGAGCAATGGCTTTCACGACCGGAGTCGAGGCAAAGTGCTCACCCTCCCCGATGCGCGGAAGGGCTTTACCAACCGAGAGAGCACGCTTCTTCGGAGCAGGCCCATCGATCAGTGAGAGCGTGGGCAATTCCGTTGTCTTGAGATGGACTTTTTTCTCCTCAGTCTTTTCAGGGGCAACCGGTTCCGGAGACTTGGTCTTTGAGGAACCGCGAGGTCCGGAAGCCGGGCCGGAACCGGCACGGGAAGAGCGGTTCGGCACCTTGGATGCCGGCCCCCCTTTGTGAGATGCGGGAGAGGATTTCGAACCGCCCCCTCTCGGGGACGGGGATTTGGATTGGGAAGCTTTGGTGGCCATCGTGATAAAATTCAGTGTCAGCGTGCCCCCCCGATTAATCGGGAGGATGAACGCTGTTACGAGGCGGCCGGCACTCCTTTTTCGGCAACCTGGTTCTTTGCTGCGGTAAGAATGGATTCTGCCTTCTCGAGTCCGCACCCGAGAACGCCGTCAATGTCGGAAGCCTCCGCGGTAATAATGACCTCGATGGAGTTCATACCGCCAGAGGCCAGAGTCTTGGCCTCGTCATCGCTGATGCCCAGGGATTTTGCCAATTGGTTGGCGGCTCCCCCCATCTGCTGTTCAAAAGCCTCGGCCGCAGAGCGGTCCTCCTGGATATCGATCTCCCATCCCGTCAACCGGGAGGTCAGGCGTGCGTTCTGTCCCCTCTTGCCGATGGCAAGGGCTAGATCCTCCTTGTCAATGGAGATACGGAGTGAGTGGGAGGCCTCATCCTGTTCGATAGAACGGATACGTGCGGGTTTGAGCGCTTCGCGGGCAAACTCCTTGGGATCCTCATACCAGCGGATGATGTCCACCTTCTCGTTGTTGAGTTCGCGGACGATGTTCTTGACACGGGCGCCACGCATTCCCACACAGGCCCCGACCGGGTCCACCTTCTCGTTGGAACTATGGACCGCCACCTTGGTGCGGAATCCAGCCTCGCGGGCAATGGCGCGAAGCTCCACAGTGTGATCGGCAATCTCGCTGACCTCGATCTCAAAGAGTCTGCGGATGAAATTGGGGTGACTACGGGAAAGAATGATCTCCGGGCCGCGGGGACCGTTCTCAACCGCCACCACGTAAGCACGGATACGATCACCGATGTTGTAATCCTCAGAATTCACGCGTTCCCGAGAGGGCATGATCCCTTCGAACTTGCCCAGATCAAGGATGACGTCACTCCGGTCAAACCTGCGGATCGTCCCGCTGACAATCTCACCGGCACGGTCCTTGAACTCCTCGTAGATCATCTCCTTCTCGATCTGACGGATGCGCTGGGCAATGGCCTGACGGGCGGTCTGGGCCGCGATCCTGCCGAAGTCACGCGGGGTGACCTCGATTTCAATCTCGTCGCCGACCTGCGTCTCCTTGTTGATCAGGCGGGCTTTGGCTAGTGAGATCTCCTCCTGCGCATTGGTGACCGTCTCGACGACGAGCGGTTTTGCAAAGGCGCGGATTGCACCGCTCTTGGGGTTGATGTCAATGCGCACCTCCCGAGAACAGGAAAAGCTCTTTTTGGAAGCGGCAACGAGCGCCGAGGAGATGGCCTCGATGAGGATCTCTCGCTTGATACCTTTTTCGCGCTCGAGGTAGTCGAGCATGGCGATAAATTCAGAGTTCATGGCAATAGGAATTCCCGACGCACAAGTCAGGAAGTGTTCCAAGACAGCGTGTCGGGGTTTGATAATCTGGCCGATAACGTTCTTCAGGTCAATCTAAAGAACAAGGAAAGCGGTTTATGCCGGAGACTTTCCCAACATTCTCTTTGACCTCTCGGGGACTGAAACCCATCCTGCGGCAGATCTCCGTTATCGTTCCCGGGAATATCGAGATCCCGGTTTTCATGCACTTCTTCCCATGCCCTCCTTAAAAGCAAGCCCCTCCATGCCATCCCGCCCTTCCCGGATGGATTCCCCGGCTTTGTTTTGGAGCCTCCTGCTTGTCGTGACGCTTTGGAAGATCTCTGCAGGAGGGAGTCTGGGGCTGATTTTTGACGAGTGTTACTACTGGGAATGGTCGCTCCATCCCCAGGCCTGCTATTTTGATCACCCTCCTCTCACTGCCTGGATGATCCGTGCCGGCCACGCTATTCTGGGACAGACGCCATTAGCCGTCCGCTTCTGGGCCATCGTTTCGGGGATTCTCCTGGCATTGGCAGGCCGGATCCTAGGTGCGGAGATGTTCGGCCCTGCCGCCGGCAACAGGGCGGGCATCCTCCTGCTGCTTGCTCCGATCTTTGCAGGCAACGCCTTGCTGATGACCCCTGATACGATGCTCATGCCTGCGTGGGCCTTTGCCATCCTCTTTGCCTGGAAGGGAAGCCGTGAGGCCGCATCACCCGGTTGGTGGATTGCGGCCGGAGCGGCGGCAGGCATCGGCCTGCTCTCCAAATACACCATGATCCTCTTTTACGGAGCGCTGGCTCTTCTCTGGCTGACCAGTCCGGGAAGGAGAGGGAAGCTTTTCCTGGGGATTCTGCTGGCAGGAGCGGCCTCGTTGCTCTGTTTTGTTCCCGTGCTCTGGTGGAACAGCCAGCACTCCTGGATCTCGTTCAGCCACCAACTCAACCACGGCTTCAAAAACGAACACCAGACGCTGATTAATTTCCAGAACCTGATCGATTATAGTGCCTTCCTGATTCTCCTTGTCTCGCCGATCCTGGGACTCTTCTGCTTCAGAACGGCCTCCACGCGACTCTCCGACGAGCGATTCCGATTCCTCGCTCTCTTTTTCTGGACCGTTGTCCTCTTCTTTGGCTTCTCGGCCGCCAAAGCCCATATCGAGGCCAACTGGCCGATGGCGGCCTTCATCACGGGGCTCATCATGGTGGCCGGTGACTGGGAGCGTTATAGCCTTAGCTGGAGACGGGCGGCCGTGATCGTGCTTCTTGTGGCGGATCTGGGTGCCGTGGCCGGGGTCTCCTACCTTCTGCTTCCCGCTGATTCCTCCATCTCCATTCATCATCTCTCTCCCGACACCTCCATAATCAAGGGCTTCCCGGGATCGGATCAAGTCGCGGGGGCGGTTCGGCAGGGACTCGGTGATTTCCAGGCCCGTCTCGAGGAATTTCTGGGCCCAAAAGCAGTCGCAGAGACCATCAGCAAGAGGTTCCGTGAATCGGGTGCTGATTTCCTCTGCCTCTCGACCTACCAACTGACCGGAGTGATGTCCTTCTATGCCCCCGATCTGGAGCCCGTGCTCTGGCTTCCGGATCATGGTCGTGCACGCTTCCCGTGGATCGACGACAGGAAGTGGGCGGGGAAGAGCGCTCTGGTAGCCGAGTGGCCCCGCCGGGGTCCCCTCTACTTCAATCTGTTTACCGACCTGCAACTTCCCCAACCCGTTCAGATCCCGAATATCAAGAGCCCCCTCTACCTCTCTCTGGGACACAACTATAACCCGGAGAATGTCACCAATCGTTGACCACCCTTCCCTCAATTCCTCACTCACAACTCCAACCCCTCTCCTGTCATGACACGCAAAGACCGAGCCGCCGCGCTGGCAAAAAGACTCCCTGAAATCTATCCGGACGCCCACTGCGAACTGGACTTCAGCTCGCCCCTGGAACTCCTTGTCGCCACCATCCTCTCGGCACAATGCACCGACGTTAGGGTGAATATGGTCACACCGGCCCTTTTCAAGCGATGCCCATCAGCACCCGATTATGCCGCCATTCCCCAGGAGGAACTTGAGACCCTTGTCCACTCCACCGGATTCTACCGCAACAAGGCCAAGTCGATCCGGGGCATGGGAGCGGCCCTCGTCGAGCGGCACGGAGGAGTTGTCCCTCAAACCATCGAGGAACTCTCAGCCCTTCCCGGCGCAGGTCGCAAGACGGCCAATGTCGTCCTTGGGAACGCCTTCCACATCAACGAAGGGGTGGTCGTCGACACCCATGTGGGGCGTCTCTCCCTAAGGCTGGGACTCACGACGAATACCGACCCGATCAAGGTGGAGCAGGATCTCATGGGTCTCTTCATGCAGGAGAGTTGGAGCGACCTGAGTCACTGGCTGATCTGGCACGGACGCCGTCGCTGCAAGGCTCGCAATCCCGCCTGCGAGGAGTGTGAACTGCGCGACCTCTGCCCGAGCGTTGACAAGCCCGACAGGTTCCTAAAAAAATAATCTGGAAATCAGAAAATCTGCAGAAAAACTAAACTCACCATCCACCCCCTCACACCATCATGAAAAAGATCCTCCTCATCCTGACTGCCGTCGTTCTCGTAGCCGTGGCAGGAGCCTTCGGTTATCTCTACCTCTCGCTCAATTCCCTGGTGAAAAAAGCTGTCGAGACCGTTGGCCCGAAAATCACACGGACGGATGTCAAGCTTGCCTCGGCAGTCCTTCTCCCCCTATCGGGCAGCGGAAGTCTGAACGGACTTGTGATCGGCAATCCCGAGGGATTCGGGAAATCCTACGCCATCAAGGTCGGCTCCATCTCCATCAGTGTGGACAGGAACTCCCTTTTCTCCGACACGATCATCATCAATGAGATCCTCATCAAGAAGACCTCCATCACCCTGGAGGGAACCCTTCAGGGGAATAACCTGGGCAAACTGATGCAGAACATCAAAAGCTATGACACCGGCTCGAAACCCTCCTCGGAGAAAAAACAGACCTCCTCCGCCTCCCGGAAGTTCATCGTGAAGAGGGTTCTCGTTTCCGGAACCGAGCTCAATGTCGCAGCCAGTGCGCTTGGCCAAAGCGTCTCTCAATCCCTGCCCCTTGGGGATCTCCATCTCGAGAACCTCGGGAGTGATGGATCCGGAATCTCCCCGGCCGCCATCTCCCAGCAGATCCTAACCCCTCTGATTAACAGCGCCATCCGGCAAGGCCTCACCATCCTTTCCAAGCAGGGACTCAAACAACTCGAACAGCAAGGCGCCGGCCAGATCCAGAATGCACTGAAAGGATTGTTTAAGTAGGGACACAGCTTGCACACTAGCAAGATGTTTGAGGAATCCCACCACCTAGGTAGAGCCCAGATCACGGGGATGCTTCCATCTCCCCGACGGATCCCTGTGGAATTTCAGGAAGCGAAGCACCCATCCCGTGTAAGCCTCCTCCGTCTTGAGACTGTAGTGCTTTACCCTCAGCACCTCCCTGATCTGATCCATCAACGGCGAATTTGGGTTGGCAATGACGAACGCAGCCTTTCCCGGATAGCTTCTTTGGGGTTTCATGGGAGAAACTACCACACCTTCAGAAGGATAGCAAAAAACGCCCCCGATGAACCCACCGACAATCACGGCCATTTGGCCGCCTAGTAACTGTTAGCCAAAAAAGATGATCCTTATTCTCGCAGACGCAGGAGTACCGATGCTCTTCCTAGAGTTCCCGGCAATGCTTTACGCCTTGGTTCCGGTGATTGTCGTGGAGATTCTCGTGGCCAGAAAGATCATGAAGATTGAGCCACGGCGATCGATAAAAGCGATAGTCACAGCAAATCTCGCCTCCACCGTGCTTGGCTTTCCGTTGCTATGGTTTCTTTTGGTAGTCATTCAGATGCTGACGGGCGGCGGATCGGCGCATGGACTTCAAAGTTTTTGGACAAGAGTTTACGCAGTTACCGTTCAGGCACCGTGGTTGATTCCATACGATGCGGACTTGAAGTGGATGATTCCAGTCGCTGCTGCGTTTTTGCTCATTCCAGCTTTCTTCGTATCTGTGTATTTAGAGCGTTGGATATGCAAGATGTTCTGGCGTGACCAAGAGAAAGGAGAGATCCGAAGGTTTTCATGGATAGCTCATTTTGCATCATATGCTGTACTCATTGCCATTGCCGCCATCTACTATGGAATTATTCTCAGAAAAGGCTAACCAAGCGATGCAGCGAACGCCCTTCGGTCGTCGCTGATCTTATACGTTAGGCCACAAGACACCCTTTTCCCTATGAGCACATACATCCTGAAGAACAATGAACAGACCGGCCCTTACGAGGACGCGGATATTCGTAGCGGCTTGGCCTCAGGTGCCTTTTCCTACGACGACCATGCGTGGCGCGAGGGTATGGCCGAGTGGCAGCCACTCAGCACACTTTATCCACCGCCTCCCAGCACACCAAGGATTCCTCCCGCACCCGTTGCACCAGCCGCCAACCGCAAACCCGTGCTCAGTTGTCAGACCTGTGGGCAGGGCGCGCTCGTGAAGCGCAAGAAGTATCGCATGAGCGTCCCTGTCGTGCTTATCGGATACATTCTGCTCATTCCATGCGTGCTCGGGATGCTCTTTGGCGTTCTCATGCTTTTCGCGACTGGGTCAGCGGGCACCGCCGTCTCAGCCGCCGCAGACAAGGCGACTCGCATGAGGTTAGAGGAGCAGGCGATACCCGAACCTATCATCGAAAAAGTTGTCTCATTTAAGCCCATCACTGCGGAC
>CAIKFI010000069.1 GCA_903826635.1 uncultured Spartobacteria bacterium
GATCGTGCTTCACAGATGACATCGAGAGTTTGGTCTAAGGATCTTTGATTTAATTTATTCATATGGCGGCAGTTGGTGGTTTGTTGTGAGCTGTTATTTTCGGGCACATTTCCGATGAAAACGTTCGATGTCGGATCGTCGAATCCGAATGCAACGTTTAGAGAGCCGAAGGTGCCCGAGTGCACCGCTTCGGCATTTTTCCCATACTGCTCGGCGCGACAGCCGCAGCATTGGGGCTACCTCAGCGGGAGTGAAAACTCTTTCCGGATGATTGTTTGGTTGTTCCATACCGTAAAAAGTATACGCATATTTACCGCTGTCAAACAAAACCGTATTTATTTTACACAATCTGTTGCACCCCTCGATTTCCCTGAGTAGCCTGCCAACATGAAAATCAGGAAACGC
The DNA here is from genome assembly GCA_903826635.1 of uncultured Spartobacteria bacterium. Lineage (GTDB taxonomy): Bacteria > Verrucomicrobiota > Verrucomicrobiia > Chthoniobacterales > UBA6821 > UBA6821. The sequence goes on from CAIKFI010000069.1 coordinate 406, forward strand.
AGCACTGTATCGATTCTCAGAGAGATTCTCGGACCGCTTACTGGGAGCGAAAGCACCTTCGCTGCAGTTACCGGCCTATCGACGTCATGGGTCAATAAAGCATCCTACAACAAGATTCCCATCACCCCTAAAGCGGCCCAAAGAGTATCCAGCAGAACCGGGGTATCTGCGAATTGGCTGCTGTGCGGAAAAAACCACATTTGCCCTATGGAGCGCGATGAGCAAACCCCTTACACCCGGGAATCCTATGATCGCCACGTCGAGAGTGCGACGTCAGCTACCAAAGAAACCCCCGAGATGGGTGCCTCGCAGAATGTAGCCACCATCATTGGGAGCTTTATCGCAGGTATAGAATCAGGCAAGGGCAAGTCTGCGGCAAATGACCTTTGGGAGTGCGCCCAACTCATGTTAAAAAAATACGGAACCCCCCGACCAGATGGGGAAAGTTGGAAAACATTCACCATGATCCAGGACGAGATCCAAAAGATTGCTAGATGGGGAGGAAGGGAATCCGATCCATCGGAGGATGAGAGTGGCGAGTGACGAAAGATTTTCCTGACAATTCCTGACAAACTATCGGTAACTCCAGGTAACTAGACGCACACGCAGGATTTTTGCCCATCACCCGCAGAGCTAGTATTTATGGGCTTAAAAGAGGTATTTCCACCCCAAGGGGAGTGGAGCGGGCGAAGGGATTCGAACCCTCGACATCAACCTTGGCAAGGTTGCACTCTACCAACTGAGTTACGCCCGCATCGACTTGCTCTTTACTCGTACTGGAGCGACTCCATAGTGTCAACGCGGTTTTTCAAAAACCCCGGATCCCGACACTATGACACAGTGCGTTCTGCCTGCGGACTTGCATCCGACAGCGGGTTCTGCTATAAAAGTACAAACATCAGGAATGTCCTCGGGTAACACTTAGGACTGCCAACCGGGGACGGAGAAATCCTACGGTGGCTGATCGAAGAGATTCGGTCGATGTGCGGCGGGAGAAATCCGCCGAACAAAAATCTCTCCAGGCTTTATCAAGCGCCCTTCCTGATCATACGATCTGGGGGCGCTTTTTTATTGCCCGGATTCCTGGTGTTTCACCCAACCGAAACATCCAACATCCATGAGCACGAACACAGCAGTCATCAAGGGGCCCGTCCTCTCCATCAGGAGTCGTAGCGACAATCCCTTCCACCATCTCTGGAATAATAACGGGACCTGGTGGTGCCACTACACGGAGCATCTTCCCGATCACACGAAGCGGCGCGTGAGAAGGAGTCTTCATACCAATGACTCCGGAGTGGCTCGGATTCTGAGAGATTCCCTCCTGACCGATCATCCTCACTACGAGGAGTAGCAACGCGCGTAAGGGGAGATCGCAAGATTTCTCAAAACAACCCCTATAAAAAATCCCTATAAGTACAGGGGTGTTGTTTTTTCACCCCGCTCACTCCAACCAACCCGGCCTACACCTACAACCCAACATGCCTCCACGAAAAACCTCAAAAACCTTAAAAACCACTCCGACCTCGATGAATCGCTTCTTTGCCATCTTCAGTGACATCCATTCCAACATTGATGCCCTGGAGGCGGTGATGAAGGATATCGCCGACTTTCCAGTCCGGGGAAGCTTCTGCCTGGGGGATATCGTGGGCTATGGGTCTGAGCCCGGGGCCTGCGTGCAGCGGGTGATGGATTCGTGTTCCGTAAGCGTTCTGGGCAACCATGAGGCCATGCTCCTGCTGGCTGACAAGGTGCTTGATGAGGACTGGGATATCTCGGTGCGGCATCCGCTAAAAATCGCCCAGCAACAGGTCTCTCAAAGCGAGATGGGATGGCTCAAGGATCTGCCGATCTCCGCGGATCTGGATCCCATCACGCTATCGCACGCCTCATTGAACGAGCCAAGCCACTTCCACTACATCCATGAGACCACAGAAGCCGAAGCGCATTTCGCAGCGCAGAGCACGTTCATCAGCTTCAATGGGCATACCCATGTGCCCTCGATCTGGGAGGAGAATCCGAAGACCTTCGGGTGCCGCTGTCTTGCTCCGGGCAAGAAGCCCGTCCGCCTGGATCCATCAAAGCGCTACACCGTGAATGTCGGTTCCGTGGGACAGCCAAGGGACGGGGATCCAAGAGCCTCGTATGCACTCTACGATTATGAGCAGCACCTTCTGGTGATGCGGCGCGTGAGTTACGACATCAAGAAAGCCCGAGCCCGGTATCTCAAGGCGGGGGTTCATCCGCACAATGCAGAGCGACTGGCTAAAGGAGAGTAAGAAACTTTCGCAAAAATCAGGCCTGGGACACTCAGTGACCTGGTAACAACAATATCCTGGTCCCAAGCACCACTCCAAAAAACCACCCGAAAAAGAAAAAGAGAAGAAAGAGCAAGGCTAAATATTATTTATTTTGCCGTGGCAAATCCGACCATGGACGCCATCCAAGAGCCTTATTAAAATAAACTTATCCGCATCATCCCGAATCCCCAATCAATCATGTCTGATTCCGACTTCTCAGCCCCTTTCCGGTCACTCCTCGACTACTTGGATGGCAAGGATTTCAACTACTCATCCTATCCCGAGGAGAACCGGGTTACCCTGACCATGAGCGGCAAGAATGCGAATTACCGCTTCACGGCCCGGATCAGCCATGAAGGGGAATACCTCCAGATCACGGCTAATTACCCCTTCTTTGTCCGGGAGGAAAAACTGCGTCCCTCGACCGCTGAACTGATCACCCGTGCGAACTACAACATGCTCCTAGGAAAATTCGAAATGGACATGAAGGATGGAGAGGTTCGTTTTCATGTCTCCCATGCGATCGAAGGAACGACCCTCTCGACGGAAGTGGTCGAGCGCCACTTCATGACCGCCTTCTTCACGATCGACCGCTATTTCCCGGCGCTCATGCAGCATCTTCATGCCGGTTACACTCCCGAGGATGCCGTCTTCCATGCTGAATTGGATACCCATGCCGAACGGGTTGAGGATACCCCCATGCCGACTGATCAATCGAAAGGCCAACCAACGCCTTCGAAAGAGACCAAGCCGCGTTCTAAAAAAATCTCCCGCAAAAAACCTTCGGATCGCCGCAAAGGACCGCAAGGTGACCTTCCTCTCTGATCCAGAAGTCCTTCGATCCCTTTCCATTCCCGGCCTTCGCCATTGCCGTTTGCTATCAGCAACTCACGGACTGCATCCAAGATCTCCCGGCGCAATCCCCTCTTAACCCCCGAATCTCGAACTCCATGGGGTTTTTCCGTTTCAGACGATCGGTAAAGATCTTTCCCGGCGTTCGTTGGAACTTCGGAAAAAACAACTCCTCTCTGAGCATCGGCGGGAGGGGAGCCCATTACACTTTCGGCACAGCCGGGCGTCGGACCACGGTCGGCATCCCCGGCACGGGTCTCTCCTACACGGAGATCCATAGCAGTCACCGGCGGGTTTACCAACGGCATGCGGACATCCCCGTTCCCTCCGAGGCTTGGGTAAAGTCCCACTCGGTTGATAGGACCCTTCACATTCCGGATCGGACAGCCGGGGAACCTCCGGTCCGCCCAGATCAACTTGAGCAGCTCAGCAACTTGGAGCACGTCAATTTTAAGGGCTACGACTTCACGATTCTTGGCTGTGACCAGGCCGATCATCTCCTGAAGCAGATTAGGGAGCAACAGCGGGAGGTCTCCAAGACGATGCTCAAGAAATTCTACGCCGATCACGGCCATGCCATTCCGGAGGACTTCATTGACCACTGCTACGACCACCCGGACACGTCCTGGGTACAACCCAAGCGGCACGGATGCCTCTTCCTCCTCGGGTTCTTCCTCCTGATCACCGCGATTGGAAGTTTTTTCACCAAGCCGGAGAGCAACAAGGCCCCTCTAACAATAACATCCTCCAACACGAGTCCGGCTGAAAAGCTCGCTTCATCATCCTCTTTTCCTGACCCCAAATTCTGGCCGAAGCAGGTCCGGGTTTCTGCCCCGGTGGAACTCAGAGGCATCGTTGACGGAGGTCTTATTCACATGACCGCAAGCCCCCATGACCTGCTCGATGCGACGCTCTCTGAGGATCACAAGTCCGTGACGATACATAGATTGGATATTACGGGATCGCTTCCGCTGGAGGAAACGGATTTTCTGGAGAGAGCCCAGCAGGCCTCCACGGCGCATGGATCGGCTCACTAAAAACCTCACGAAACATCCCCGAGTGCCGCGCTGAAGTCTTTGGGCTCCCGTTAAAACTTCTTGCCGGAGCAACCGCAGCCTCCTCCACAGCCGGGTTTTCTCCTTGCCCTGAGCCAGCGGGTCACAAAGTAACCCACGGCGGCCAGAACAAGCCCAAGGGCAATAACGGTCTGCAACTCCGGTCTCATGGCTTTAGATTAGCACCTGATTATCAGATGGGCCATAGAGCATTGGATTGGAGAGGAAACAAAATAGCATCAGCATCACCCATATTCCCCATTTCCGATTCCCCAATTTCCCCGGATTTCACTCAGTGAAATCCCAAGAGGCGCCCCCCCTGGTAGACGAGTAAGGAGAGCAGATACGCCGTGCCCGTCATGTAGCAGAACTGGAAGAGTGGCCAGCGGAGGCTGTTTGTCTCACGCCGGACCACGGCCAAGGTGCTCACACACTGCATCGAGAAGACGAAGAAAAGCAGGACCGAGAGGCAGGTCAACGGGGTGAAGACGGGCGTGCCGTCGGGGCGCTGCTGCCTGCGTAGGGTCTCCCCGAGCATGTCCGGGGCATCCCCCTTTTTGCGCTCCACGTTGTAGACGACCGACATCGTGCCTACGAAGACCTCACGGGCCGCCTGGGCGGCGAGAAGTCCGACCCCGATCTTCCAGTCCATGCCGAGCGGTGCGAGCGCGGGTTCGAGTGTCCGCCCGATCTGGCCGGCAAAGCTCTGCTGGAGCTGTTCGGTCTTCGACGGTTCGGGGGCGCCCTTCGCGACAGGTATCTTCGGGAAGCTCGCCAGGAACCAGAGGATGATGGAAATCCCGAGGATGACGGTGCCGGCGCGCTTCAGGAAGATCCCCGCCCTCTGGCACATCTGCGAGACGATCTGGTGCAACGATGGCAGCCGGTAAGGGGGCAACTCCATCAGGAAGAGCGGAGTCTCTCCCTTCAGGATAGTTTTCTTGAACAGCCACGCGAAGAGGAGAGCGGTGACCGTCCCGAGCAGGTAGAGCCCCATCATGAGGGCTCCCTTGGTGAAGACAGAGCCCGTTCCGGCAGGCCAGAGCGCGGCGATCATCAGGGCATAAACAGGCAGTCGCGCTGAACAGCTCATGAGAGGCGCCACTAGGATCGTCACGAGGCGATCCTTGGGATTCTCGATAGTCCGTGTCGACATGATGCCGGGAATCGCGCAGGCATACGAGCTGAGGAGAGGAATGAAGGATTTCCCATGGAGGCCGACCTTGCTCATGACACGATCCATCAGGAATGCGGCACGCGCCATGTAACCCGTATCCTCGAGCAACCCGATAAAGAAAAAGAGGATCAGGATCTGCGGAAGGAAGATGACGACACCACCGACTCCTGCCAGCACTCCGTCGGTGAGAAGGTCCCGGAGATCTCCGGGAGGCATGATGGCCTGCAGCGATTCCGAGAGTTTTGCGAATCCGCCATCGATCCAATTCATCGGATACTGGGCAATAGTGAAAAGGGAGAGAAACATCAGCGTCATTGCCCCCAGGAAGAAGAGCCAGCCCCAGATCCGGTGAGTCAGCAGGTCATCGAGCCTCTGGGTGAGTTTGTCGCTTGCGTTGTGTGTCCCACCTTGGGCGGCATGGCAGAGTTTTTCGATTCCCTCGTATCTTGCCGCCACCACGCGTTCTCTCCACTCCGGCAGATCACGATCCAGCGTCGTCCGTTCCGAAAGAGTGACGCCGAGGGCATGCCCGGCTCCAAGTTCTGCAGAGAGCGCACTGGTTTCACTCTCCGCGGAGGAGAGCAGAACCGTGGCCTTCATGCGGAGCAGGGGATCTCGTCCCCTGCGCTGATCGAGCGTCAAACCTCCTTTCTGCGGCGCTTTTCCGAACCATGCGTCCTCCACGGCGTCGACCGCTTTGGTCCAGACATTCGGATGCTCCGGCTTCCAGTCGCTGCAAGGGACCTCAGCCCTACTGAGGGCAAGCCTCAGGGGCAGCATCGTCTCCTTTCTTGTTGCTTGAACAGGTATGACCGGGACACCCAACTCTTGGGAAAGCTGTTCGGCATGAACGGGCGTCCCTTGCGCCATGGCAACATCGATCATGTTGAGGGCGATGACGGTTGGTAAGCCCAACTCCAGAACCTGTGTAATAAAATAGAGATTTCGCTCCAGGTGAGAGGCATCGACCACGCAGAGGAGGCGTCCTGGTTGGGGTGTATCCTGCCGGAGATCCATCAGGACATCACGGGTGATGCGCTCGTCCGGCGCCTGGGCCCCAAGGCTGTAACTGCCCGGGAGATCCAATAACTCGATCCTCTCTCCGTGCTGACCGATGAATTGCCCCGATTTTTTCTCCACGGTCACCCCGGGATAATTCCCGACCTTCTGGCGCAGGCCCGTCAGGGCGTTGAAGAGGGTGGTCTTGCCACTGTTGGGATTGCCGACAACGGCATAGGCTTTAGGCTGAACTCCGTCCTTGGAGTCCTTCTGACTGGGGGGATGGGAACCATGGGTGATCGAGAGGACCATTTTGGTCGTTCCCCTGGCCACGACATGCGCTGGCGGCACGACCAGCAGGGCCGATCCCTCGGATCCGCTTTCCCTGAGTTCTCCCAGAACCTGTAAGGCGTCGGCGTTCCGGATGCTGAGCTCGAATCCCCGAAGCCGAAACTCCATCGGATCTCCCATCGGTGCGCTCCGGATGAACGTGACGGATGTGCCGAGCAGGAGACCCATTTCCCGCAACCGCATGGCCAGCTGCTGATCGGCAGGCAGGCGGCTGATGACGGCACTCTGTCCGGGTTTGAGAGAGGAAAGAGGGATCAATGTCGGATGGTTTGGCCTGTTGGGACTCGCACTTACGGGACTACGGCTTGTAATTCTGGGCGATCGGTAGCCGGCGGCCCATCCCAAATGCACGCCCGGTGACCTTGAGCCCGGGAGCGGACTGGGCGCGCTTATATTCATTCAGATCGACCATCCGGGTGATGCGACGCACCGTCGCCTCGTCGTGACCACGACGGACGATTTCATGAATGGGGAGGTTTTCCTCAATATAGAGTTCCAGGATCGCGTCGAGCAGGTCATATGGGGGAAGAGAATCCTGATCGGTCTGGTTGGGACGGAGTTCGGCGCTGGGAGCTTTCTCGATGGTTGCAATGGGGATGGTCGCTGCGTTTCGGTTCATCCAGCGCGCCAGATCGTAAACCAATGTCTTGGGAAGATCGGAAATGACGGCCAGACCACCGCACATGTCGCCGTAGAGGGTGCAGTATCCCACGGCCAGCTCGCTCTTGTTGCCGGTGGTGAGGAGGAGACTGCCGAACTTGTTGGAAAGGGCCATCATGGTAACACCCCGGAGGCGGGCCTGAAGGTTTTCCTCCGTTGCGTCCTCGGATCTTCCCTTAAAGACTTCGTTCAGACCCGTCTTCAACACCTCAAATACGGGAGTAATAGGGAGTTTTATGCATTTAATGCCAAGGGTTTCTGAAAGCGATATAGCATCTTTCACGCTCCCCTCGGAGGAATAAGGTCCAGGCATGGCAACACCCGTGATGTTCTCTCTGCCAAGGGCTTCAACCGCCAGCACCGCCGTCACCGCCGAGTCGATTCCACCACTCAGAGCGATCACAGCGGTCTTGAAGCCGCATTTTCGAAAATAATCACGCACCCCGAGCGTCAGAGCATCGTAAAGTTCCTCCAACTCGTCGTGTGGGATCGGGGTCTTCGGAGTGACGGTTTGCTCCTCCACCACGATGCTCTCCTCACGGAATCCTGATAGCTCCTTGCAGAGGATACCTGCTGCGGAGAATGCCAAGGAGTGCCCGTCGAAGACCAGTTGATCGTTTCCACCAACGGAGTTACAATAATAGATAGGCGTCTTAAATCTCTGCGCCTGAGCACATAACATCTTCATTCTCTGGGCAGGCTTCCCATACTGATAGGGGGAAGCACTCAGATTAATCAGGATCTCAGCTCCGTGGGCAACCAACTCTGCGGGCGGATCCACCCGATACAAGGGGCCAGGAAGGAACTCGGGCGTCCAGAGATCCTCGCAAATGGTTATCCCGACTCGTTTGCCGGCACACTCGACAGGCATCGAGTCCCGGCCCGGTTCAAAGTAGCGGGCCTCGTCAAAGACATCATAGGTGGGTAACAGCCGTTTATGAATGATTGTCGGTGGCTTACTGTGTTGCAAAAAAGCGGCTGCGTTATGAAAGGGCTTACCGTGAGGCGATTGATTCCGATCGATGAAGCCAACCACAAGAGGCACTTCTCCAATCAATGCATGGATTTCCGCCAAGGCGGCGAGATTGCGGTCCACAAACTCACCTGCAAAGATCAGATCCAGCGGAGGGTAACCCGTGATCGAGAGTTCGGGCGTTACAACCAGATCTGCCCCCTCGTCGGCGAGTTGGCGGTAAGCATGGAGGATTTTGGAAAGATTCCCTTTAAAATCCCCGACCGTCGTATTGATCTGCGCAAGGCCGATTCTCATCGGTTCCACCTTACCAGAAACCCCACTGGCGTGTGGCACAAATATATACCCCAAGCGCCAGATTGGCTGTCGCATGGGCAAGCACGCAGGCGAAGAGGCTCCTAGTCCTCACGGCGACAAGGTTGAAAAGGATGCCTGTCAGGAACGCCGCAGGCCAGTCAGCCGGCGAATGGACGGCCGTGAACGCGATGACCACCGCCCAAAAGCTAAACACGTTGCAACTGCCGAAAGGGAGTTTCGTGAAGTCCTCTCGGACAAGATAGCGAAGCAGGAAACCCCGCCAGAAGATTTCCTCAACAAGTGGCACTACGATGACCAGTCGCGCAAAGCGCGCCGAGAGCATCCAGATGCTCAGACCGGGAACCACATTCGGGTCGAATCCCTCAAGACGTTGCGCTTGGTGAAACAGCTCCTGAGGTGCGATCCAGAGTCCAAAGACCAGGATGCCAACCGCAACGCCCAGCAGGGCGTTGACATGCGTCGATCCCTCCAAAAAATCATAACTCTTCCAAAACCAGATCAGCACGCCGGCGCAAACGATGGTCTGGAGGGGATAGATCCAGTAGATGGGATCCAGCGGCATACCCGCAAAGGTTTTAATTCCCAAGGTCTTTGCACCTGAAACGGCAACCAACCCCAGCATGAAGAGGACGAACGGGCCGATAAATGCGATCAGCTTTTTGTGAGTCGAGATCATCCCCTTGGCTATCAGCGGATGGCTGAATAGGAAACTCTAAGAGAGAATTATTTTGCATTCTTCCAGTTCACTTTTTTTGATCACTCTCCTTTATCCCATTTATCCTTGTGAACAACTCCCCCCCTTCTGCTGATCTTTTCCCCCTCCTTGGTTCGCATGTTCCGACGATCGGCGGACTGGCCAAGGCTATCGACCGGGGAGTCGGGATCGGATGCACCGCCATCCAGATCTTTGTGAAAAACAATATGCAGTGGTTCGCCAAGCCCCTGTCTCAGCAGGAGATCATCTTGTTCACCGAACACCCGCAACGCAAACGCTTGGGGGCGGTCGTAGCCCATGCGGGATATCTGATCAACCTTGGGGTGGAGGGCAGCGAGAACCACGAAAAATCCCTGCGATCCCTTGCAGACGAAATGCTCCGTTGCGAACAGCTGGGCATCCGCTCCCTGGTCCTGCACCCCGGCTCGCATCTCGGAGCTGGCATCGAGATGGGCATTGCCTGCGTGGTTCGCAATCTGGACCGGCTCCATGCCGAACATCCGGGACTTCAGGTCCGAATCACACTCGAAACCACGGCGGGACAGGGAGCCTGCATTGGAGCCCGCTTTGAGGAGATCGCCTTGATCCTAGCTGCCGTAAAGGATCCCCTGCGGCTAGAAGTCTGCCTGGATACGGCCCACTCCTTCGCCGCCGGATACGATCTCTCAGCTCCTTCCGGCGCTGAAAACATGTTCTCCGAATTCGACCGGGTGATCGGACTTGGACGCTTGTCCATCCTCCATCTCAACGAATCCAAGGCCCCACTCGGAAGCCGTATCGATCGTCACGATAATCTGGGTAAGGGCAAGATCGGGTTGGAAACCTTCCGATGGATCATGACTTCGGAAGACCTGTCGCGGATTCCTAAAATCCTCGAAACCCCGAAAGGAAAAGACCTTGCCGAGGATATCGAAGCGATGGCTTTACTGCGCAGCTTCATCCTAGGGAATTCCATCTGAACCCTGCTTCTGTCATAAATGTCTTTTGCCCCCAAGGGTGCGGGCGGTAAGTTGATAACGGACAGGGTTACCCCCGCTACCTTCAACCATGGGCAAACGCATTCTGATTCTTTCCGCAAGCGCCGGCACGGGACATTTGCGCGCCGCAGCGGCCCTTGAGCAGGCCTTCAAGGGAATGCCCGAGGTGGACGAGGTGCGCTCCATGGATGCGCTGAAATACACGAACCGCCTTTTCCGTGACTTCTACTCGAAGCTCTACACCCAGCTTGTGGAGAAATCCCCCACCTTTCTCGGTTGGTGGTATAAGACCAGTGACGAGCCTTGGAGGACAGACCGGATGCGCCTCATGCTCGACCGTCTCAATACGGTCCCGCTGATCAAGAAAATCTCAAACTTCAATCCCGACATCACCGTCTGCACCCACTATCTCCCGGCGACCCTCATTTCGCATCTCATCACCGAGGGAAAACTACAGGCCCGCCTTTCGATCGTGGTCACGGATCTGGATTTCCACGCGATGTGGCTCACGCGAACCTTCCACCGCTATTTTGTGGCGCTTGAGGAGACCAAGGTGCATCTGGGAAAGCTTGGGCTTCCTTTGGATCGGATCACCGTCAGCGGGATCCCGATCGATCCGGTTTTCGGTGTCCATCACCACGGGGAACAAAAAAGAATCCGTCTTGAGCTGGGTCTGGATCCCGACCTGCCGGTCCTTCTCGTCTCTGCTGGAGCACTTGGAGTGAGCCCTGCCGAGGTCGTTCTGGAGTCGCTTATGGAGCTGCAACATCCCGCCCAGATCATCATTCTTGCGGGGAAAAATCCGGCTTTGGAGGAGAAACTCCACCTCCTCTCTGCAAACGCCCGCGCCTCGGGTCTGCGGATCACCTCCCTCGGCTACACCAAGGAGATACACCGTTGGATGAAAGCGGCGACGCTCATGATCGGTAAACCCGGAGGCCTGACGCTCTCGGAGTGCATGGCAAGCGGTCTGCCAATGGTGATTATCTCACCGATCCCCGGACAGGAGGAACGCAACAGCGACCAACTTCTCGAGAAAGGAATCGCCATCAAATGCAACGACTACACGACGCTTGCCTACAAGGTGGATATGCTGCTGGCAGATCCCGATCGACTGTTACGGATGCATCGACAGGCTCTTGCCTGGGCAAAGCCCGGAGCGGCGGAGTTGATAGCCCAGACTCTTCTGGACGAAGACCTTCCCTCGCAACGGGCTGTCGAACTTGGAAAGATTCCAAACCAGTGGTGGCATGGCTGGCTGAAGTGGTGAAGGTTCAAGGAGAGCCATGCACTCCACCCTCCACAGTCCGCAGGACGGAGACAAGCCGTCGGGGAAAACTCCCTCTCCAATAGGCTCACCAATAGGTTCTCCATCACGGAACTTTCTCTGGGGAGTGGCGACTTCGGCCTACCAGCACGAGGGAGGCTTCAATGGCGAAGGGGAGCCTCAGAACAACTGGGCCTGGGCGGAACACAAACACCGGGTCGATCCTACCGGGAAGGCCGCCGATTTCTGGCATCTGGCAGAGGAGGATTTTGCCCGTTGTCATGCCCTTGGCCTGAATGCCTTCCGCCTGAGTCTGGCTTGGGAGCGCATCCAGCCGTCCACCCAACTCAATCCGAACGGTCAGCCAAGCCCCAATGCTCCACCACCCTTCGACGAAGCGGCGCTGGCGCGCTATGGCGCTCTTCTCGCCGACTGCCGCAAGCAGGGACTGGAGCCGATGGTGACCCTCCACCACTTCACCCACCCGGCTTGGCTGGGGGTCGATGCGTGGCTCGATCCGGGCACGATCGATCACTACCTCCGGTATGTGGAGAAAACCGTCGTCTACTTCCTTGAGGCGCTCCCTCGTGATCACGGCACCGATCCGCCACGCTGGTTTCTCACGATCAACGAGCCGAACCTCCTCTCCATCAGCTCGTATCTGAACGGCATCTTCCCATCGGGTGCCCGGACACCGAAGAGTCTGCATCAGACTCTCAAATGCCAGACACACCTCATGGAGGCGCACGTGAAAGCTTATCGGTTGATCCACCGGCTTTATGCCGACCATGGGCGCACCGGACACTGGGCTCCCATGGTAAGTTTCAACAATTACTGTAGCGATCTCTATTGGGCGGATCAGGCCTGGCTCGATCTCCTTTTTGCTCCATCACGGGGTATTCAGCGTGGCCAACTCTTCAACTACCTCTGGAAACAGGCGCGGAGCATCGATCAGGCCTTCCGAAGATCCACCCTCCCGATCCGCCCCAGACTGCGTTACTGGTCGGGCCAGATCCTGAAAAAACTCCATCACCTTGCCGCATTGACTCACTCTCTGGAAAAATCTTGGGTGCGCCTTCTGGATGTCCTCTACAGCGAGTCTGGGGAATCCCACCCACCCCTCGATTACATCGCCTTCGATTACTACGATCCGTTCATCGCCCATGTCCTAAGATGGCCGCGGGGGCATGATTTGTTTCACAAACACCGCCAATTGCCGATGCCGATCCGCCCCCCGTTTCACGAACGCTTCCTCGATAGCATCACGAACAAATGGTGGGATTGGAAACTTCTGCCCGAGGGTCTGGCCTACTTCGTGCAAATCTCGGAACGATTTGACCTGCCAATCGTGATTGCCGAGAACGGGATGGCCAACCGATCCGATCCCCATCGTCATCACGGACGTCATGACAAACTGCTCCGGAGCGATTTTTTGCACCGACATCTCGCTGTTGTGAAATCCTTGAAGTCTGAGGGGGTCAGGTTGATCGGCTACTTTCACTGGTCTCTGGTGGATAATTACGAATGGGGCTCCTACGCACCGAGGTTCGGATTGTTTAACCGGGAACGGGAGCCCGTTGATTTCCGGGGCGACAATGCCTCCGCCACTTATGCGCGCGAAATCGCCGAAGAATAGAAGGCAAGCCATGCTTCACGCCTAGCGAAATGGCGTTCTCTCCTCTTACTTCTCAAAGGCCACCTATTTTCTTTGAGACTCTTGCCTCTTTGTGGGTTTAATTAGGTCACGATGAATCGTCCCTCCCCCATGCGTCTCTACCTCCTAGGAGGTCTGGTTTTTCTGCTTTTGGCCATTCTGGTCTCCCGCTGGATCTCAGATTGGGGCTTGGTGACCATCCACGTGAAAGACGCTCAGCTGGGCAAAGTTCTTGCCTCGATTGCCAGCCAGGGACACACCCGGGTGAAGTCCTCCCTCGACCAAAAGACACCGGTCTCCTTGGACGTCGATAAAGTCACCCCGGCCGTGGCCCTTGACATCCTCTCCAACCGGGTGGATGCAGACGTGCGGGTCGTTTATCTTGCGGCCCCGACCAAGAGTGCCCTAGATGAGGCCATTACATCACTCGAGACGTCAGGAAAGGTAGCCGACTGGACCCCCCATTTTTACCAAGGACCCAATGCCTCGGGCATGATCGGCATGGATCCCTCCACGTTGGAACTGAAAATTGAGGGTCCTGATAACCAACTGCCACTGCTTCTTGATCAGGCCGCACAGAAAACCGGCGTCATGACCGGAACCCCCCAGGGTTGGTCGCCCTCCGTCTCGAATCTTCCGCCGGCTTCTTCTGCAGGCAAGGTCATCAAAAACCTTGTCGGATCGGTGCACGGTGAACTCGCCTCTTTCTTTTTCCTTACGAAGCAGGAATGGCGGAATCGGAGACCC
>CAIKFI010000070.1 GCA_903826635.1 uncultured Spartobacteria bacterium
CATCGTCTACCGCTCCCTGAAGAGTGCAAAAATCTCCTGAACCGTCGGAGGAAACCGTCAGGTTTGTCTTCCCTCGTTGGACTGAAGGGCGCGTGCGGAAAGTCCAAGAGTAGCCATCCGCGATTTCAGGCAACGTCTTTCCATGTTCTCCCAAAACAATCCCCGGTGAGACGCTGACACGGTAGCTTTCGTCGGACTTCAAAACCCCTTGATGAAGCCCGATTGTCAGTGTGTGTCCCGTGAGCGAAAATGGTTTACAGCGAAAAAGCCTGCCTCCCACGGAATTGGTAATACATGCGTCTTCCGTGTCCAATGTCTCCACAACAGATCCGTCAGCGGATCTCTTGACGACGATCCGACCTGTGCCAAGAGAGATTGGAATGGAAGAAAACATCATCCGAATCTGCGTATCAGTAGGCAAATCTTTGGCCCCATTGGGAGGAAACGTCACCACTGCACCGATTATTGAAGGCATGAACGATACAAGCAGTGCTAACGAGGTTGCCGCACTTAAACTGCGGTAATCCGCTGGCATGTCATGCTTGATTCTTGATTTGACTAGCTCCCCAGAAGAATGGGCTTCATGTGCCTCTCCAAAAGGTTACCGGTAACATTCTTGGCAATGATGGCCTCGTGCTTCTTGAGGGCATCCAGATAACGCTTGCCGAGTTTTGCAGCAACCTTGAAACTCACGTGAAGCAACTGCCGGAGGCTTGCGTTGAATTCCGGGTTCTTTGGATCGTGACGAAGTGCCGAGACAAAATGTTCCGATGTCCAGCCATTCACTGTTTCAGCACTTGGTAGTTTTGATTTATCGATATCAATGACAGAAGCGTAAGGGGCACAGAATTCATCCACATGACCAATCGAGTAGGCGTAGATCTCCTTGGCAATCTCAAGACCGTCGCCCCCCGCCTCTGCAAGACCGATCAGTTCTTCAAGCCAGCTTGTTCCTGCAGTTTTGATATGAACTCCGGCATCAAATTTCTTGAGAGCCCGACGCATCGGTTCATAAATCGAGAATTTGTCACTCCCTGAATGAACGCTAAGTTTCAGGGAAGACGGGAGATCGTATTGTTTGATAGCAAAGGCGATAACGGCCAGATCCTCATTGAACTCTTTCTCGAATTGTCCGATGTCCCCCACATAATCGACCCCCTTGTTGAAACGTCCCGTGAATTTAGGAGCAATCGTCTGGATCGGAATGCCCTCATCGGCTATTGCGGCAAGGATGACAAGCAGTTCGTGAGGCGTCTGCGGCGTATCGGTTTCGTCAATGGAAACCTCGGTGATAAAGTGTTCAGCACCTTTGGTTTTGGCGATATGTCGATAAATCCTTCCGGCTTCCTGAACGGCCAACAGGAATTTTTTTGCGACGCGCTCGACCTCCTCACGATTGATTACAAGAGGGTGATCAATATGAGGAATCGAGAGCTCTCCGATTAATTCCGGATGCTTCTCCAAAAAGGTTGCTACCGATGAGGTATCGGCGGGTTTCCCGATAAAGTCCGCCACATCCAGCGTGAAAAAATCCGAAGGATCAATGAAACGCTCCACCGTCTCAAGTCTGATGTGATCGGCATCAACGTGATATGGCCTGGCCCATCCCAGGGTAAGCACAGCACGATTTGCCTCTTCCCTCAAGCTGGCCGGTTCCGTTCCGACA
>CAIKFI010000071.1 GCA_903826635.1 uncultured Spartobacteria bacterium
CCCTCTGGCGGGAGGTCCCAGAGGTCGATGCCGTTCTTGAAATCCCCGGCAAATCTTCTCTGTTGGGCGTAGCCCGGTTGATTAAGAATTCGGGCCGATACGATGCAGCCCTACTTCTTCCAAACTCACTCCGTAGCGCCTTGGAAGTCTGGCTTGCCGGGATTCCTCGCCGAGTCGGTCGCAAATCCCACCGCGGAGGGAAACTCATCAACCAGCGCATGGAGGGCAACCATCAACTCCACCCCACCGTCCATCAATCCGAGGACCTGCTTGCAATCGTCCGTCAATTGGGTGGTTTGGCACCATCACCACGGACTGTCCGCCCAAGCGGATCGGATCGTGGTGATAAAAACCTCCATTCGAGCAGACCTCCCCGTATCGTTCTGTGCCCCGGCGCGGAATACGGACCGGCAAAACGATGGCCCGTCTTGAGATACCAAGCCGTCATGGAGGACATCTCCAGAAATCACGACCTAACCTGGGTCATTGTGGGAACGGAGAAGGATGCCCCTCTTGGCAAAGAACTCGCCAAGGGTTTTTCAGGATCTGTGGAAAACCTCTGCGGGAAGACCACCCTTTCGGAACTCCTCTCCGAGTTAAAAGAATGTCGACTTCTGTTAACTAACGACACGGGAACCATGCATCTGGCGGATTTGCTGGGAGTCCCCGTGGTGGCCATCTTCGGATCCACGGAACCCGAGTTGACGGGCCCCCTCAACGTCACCTCACCACCCCACCGGATTCTGCATCGCAAAGTCGAGTGCAACCCCTGTTTCCTGCGGAAGTGCCCGATCGACTTCCGTTGCATGAATGAGCTTACCGTCGAAATGGTCACCTCTGCAGTGCTTGAATCGCTGAAAGCCGTTCCGCAAGGGGGTAGGAAAGACTGTTAGCCTATCAGCTCGCAGAGCCATTCCGCACCCTTATCACGAAAGAATCCCAAGTCCATCACCCATTCCCGATTACCTAATCCATGCTCACCATTCGCAAACTCAAGAAAACCCTCGGCGGACGAACCCTGTTCGAAGAGGCCGACATGCAGGTGAACTACGGCGAGAGGGTCGCCCTTGTTGGCCCAAACGGAGCAGGTAAATCGACCCTATTTTCCCTTCTTCTCAAGAAGGATGAGCCCGATTCGGGATCCATCGAACGGGATGAGTGGACCATGATCGGTCACCTTGCCCAGGAGGGGGAGGCGATCGGCGATGAGACCGTGCTTGATGTGGCCACGGGACGAGCCGGCGAGATCCCCGCTCTGGAAAAACTCCTCAAACAACTCGAAGAATCCGGCACCGTGGATGGTCCCGAATATGCGGAGGCTTCCTCGAAACACACAGCCCTCAGTGATCCAAAGGTCGAGGCCAAGGCGAAGAAAATCCTCGTCGGTCTGGGCTACAAACAGGAGGACTTCGATCGCAAGGCCAAGGAACTCAGCGGAGGATGGGTCATGCGGGCGCATCTGGCCAGGCTACTTGTCATGGAACCCGATCTCCTTTTGCTGGACGAGCCAACCAACCACCTTGACCTCGTCTCCCTGCTCTGGCTGCAGAATTATCTCAAGACCTACTCGGGGGCGGTCCTGCTCATCTCGCACGACAGGCAGTTCATGGACGAGATCGTCCAGACCGTCTACGAGATCTCGGAGAGCCGACTGCATTCCTACTCGGGAAACTACACGGCATTCCTTGAGGAACGCGAGGCCCGCTATGAACGACAGAACAACGCCTACAAGAACCAGCAGAAGGAGATCACCGCGCTAAGGGAGTTCTATGACCGCTTCCGTCAGGTTGCCTCCAAGGCCTCCCAGGCCATGAGCAAACTCAAGCAGATCGAACGGATGGAGCTGATCGAGAAGCCCATGCCCCCCCGCAAGCCCTTCCGCTTCCAGATTCCTCAACCACCGCGGGGAGGCCAGCGGGCGGTGATCCTCGAGGGAATCCACATGGCCTACCCAAGCACCTCCGCCACAAGTGCTCCGCGTCCTGTTTACGAAGGACTCGATCTCACCATCGAACGGGGTGAGCGCACCGTCCTTGTCGGCCCGAACGGAGCTGGCAAATCGACGCTGCTCAAGATCCTCGCCGATCAGCTCGAGTTCCAAAAGGGGAAGCGGATCGAGGGACCGAACGCGAAGATCGGTTACTTCAGCCAGCACCGCGCAGCCACCCTCGACTCCAACAAATCCGTCCTCGAGGAGGTCCGCGCGGCAAACGGCGAACTTTCAGAGAATGACGCACGCGGCATCCTCGGTTCGTTTCTTTTTCGCAAGGATGATATCTTCAAGAAGACGGCCGTCCTAAGCGGGGGGGAGAAGACCCGGCTCAATCTGGTGAAATTTCTCGTCGACCCGCCAAACCTTCTCCTGATGGATGAGCCGACGACCCATCTCGACATCCACACCGTGGAATCCCTGATCATGGCTCTCGGAGCCTACGACGGAACGTTGGTCTTCATCAGCCACGACGTCCACTTCATCCGTAAACTCGCCACCAAGGTCCTCCATGTGAACAACGGAAAAGTGACCCCCCACCTCGGCACTTATGATGACTTCCTAGAGAGAGTGGGGGCCCTTGGCAATGAACGTGAAGCGTTGACTGCGTAGGGGCTTGGGATTTTGGCGCCGCGCGGTGTTCGCTTGGCGGCCTAGCTCGTCGTCCAAACTTCCAAGCCTTGGGGATTTAGGCCATCACTGATGCCAGAAATAGAAAAACCCGTTTTTAAAAAAGCTGGCAGAAGGCAATTTTAGAGCATGTATCCATCAATAGAGAGTCTTATCGCTACCCCAGAGGCGCAGGAAGTTCGATGCGCCGCTAGCCGTGCAAGCGCGGCAGAACGATGCGCGGGGCGAAAAAATCCAAGTCCTTTAAGCAAGAGCTTCGCGAATCCCCTCCACCACTTCCCCGATCTCATCTTCGCGTAAGCCTGGGAAGATCGGGAGCGCCAGCGACTCCTTCGCTGCCTGCTCGCTGACAGGGAAGTCTCCGGTCTTGTGTCCGAGGTAGGCAAAGCACTCCTGAAGATGAAGCGGGACGGGATAGTAGATCGCACATCCGATCTTCTGCTCGGTCAGACGGGCCATGATGGCGTCACGGTTCTTCAACCTGATCACATACTGGTGGTAGATGTGGTGATTGGTCAGACCGCTTGAAAAGTGAGGTTCGGGAGGGAGGCTGATTTGGTCCAGAAGACCTGCGGCGCTGAAAGCGGCGCGGTATTCGGCGGCATTCGCACGGCGTGTGGCATTCCATCCGTCCAGGAAAGGGAGTTTGGCCCGCAAGACGGCCGCCTGTATGGCATCAATGCGGAAATTTCCACCGACGACCTTGTGATAATACCGCTGTTCCATTCCGTGGTTACGGATACGGCGGAGATTCTCGGCCATTTCTGAATCCAAGCAGAGGGCTACTCCTGCATCCCCCGCGGCACCAAGATTCTTGCTCGGGTAGAAGCTGACATAGGAGGTCGGGGCGATGATGCCGGCCTTTTTCACACCCTGCTTCCAAAGAGATTCGCCTCCCAGGATCTGGGCGGCATCCTCAAGGACCTCGACCCCGAATTCGGCAGAGATCGCCATGATCGCTTCCAGATCGCAGATGGCCCCGAAGAGATGGATCGGCACAATCAACCGGACACGATTCCCTTTCGGCGAATGGAGGTATCCATCGCTCACCCGTTGAAGCGATCCAAGCAGTGAGCGTAGGCTTGCTGGATCCATCATGAAGGTGGCCGGATCGATGTCGCAGAAGAGGATCTCCGCACCCGTCCGATGAATGCATCCGGCGGTTGCAAAGAAGGTGTAGGGAGTCGAGATCACGGCATCGCCATGACCGATCCCCATGGCCATGAGGAGAGCAAGTTGCGCGTCGGTACCCGACGACATCCCGATGGCGTGGCACTCGTCACGACCCCCACCCAGATACGCCTCAAGGCCCTTTTCAAAGGCCTCCACCTCGGCACCGAGGACATAACCCCGATGACCCAAGACTCGAAGGACTGCCTCACGGACAGCCTCGTCGACCTGAGGTCCGAGCCGGCTCAGATCAAAGAGAGGGACAGGCACCGGGCGATTTTCCAGAGGAGACTTACTTCACGATGCCGAACTCGGCACGGCGATTCTTGGCCCAAGCGGCCTCGTTGCTTGCAGAATCAACAGGCATCTCGGCACCGAAGCTGACCGTCTGGACATTGTTTGCCTGTAGACCCTTGGCGATAAGGGCTTCACGAACGGCAAGGGCGCGCTTTTCGCCGAGGCTGCGATTATACTCCTGGGTACCACGCTCATCGGTGAAGCCGGCAACAATGACCGTCTTACCCGTTCCCTTGAGGGCTGAGGCGACAGCTGCAACCTTCGACTCCTGATCGGGAGAGACGGAGGAACTGTCATAACCGAACTGAACCGGTGCATACTGGCCACGCTGGACATTGGCCCCCAGGAAGTTGGCTCCTTCGCTACGCTCTCCAAGAGGTGTTCCGTTCACATAATCACCATCCACTCCGGCATACTGTTTGCCTTTTTTGTTGGCGCATCCGGAGAGGGCGAGCAGGGCAAAGAGAGAAAGAATCGTAAGGTGTTGAAATCGCATGTTCTTATTCAGGGATAATCCGGCTAAAAGATCAAGGATTGCAGTTCTAAAAAACGGATCCTCGTAAAACAAGGAACCCTCTTGAGGCTGTTATCTGGACCAGGTGGGCTCGGTCACCTTACCGAGTCCCGAGATCACGGGAACCGATTTTCCTGTCGGCACATCGAGCAAGGAAATCGTGCTGCCGGTGCTGTAGACCAGATGTCGGGAATCAGCTCCCCACACCGGATTCTCGCCTTGAGCCACAATCCGCCCACCCCCTCCGTTTACATCCATGACGGCAACTGCAAATCCACCACCGGAACGGACATTAAAGGCCAACCGCTGACCATCCGGCGACCAACTCGGCTCGGTGCAGTATCCAAACCCCGTGGGAACAAGAGTTCCGGATCCGCCGCCTGCATGGATCCGATAAAGCTGGGGAGCCCCGGTCTCATCGCAGGCATAGATGATTTCCGATCCGTTGGGTGCCCACGTTGGTGATGATTCCGCCCCACGGGTGCGGGTGAGACGACGGGCTCCGCCACCCAGTCCGACGACGTAGAGCTCCGGATTTCCATCCTTGCTGATCGTGCAGGCGATCAGATTCCCATCGGGGGAGAAACGGGCTCCTGAGTTTGTTCCAGGAAATTTCACAAGACGCATGCGCGATCCGCTGACCAGATCAATCACATAGATGTCTGCATAGCCCGCCTGATAGCCGGTGTAGGCTAACCGGTGACCATTCGGACTGAGTGCCGGAGAGACACTCAGGGCATTGTCATGAGTGATTTGTCGTCCGTTGGCTCCGTCGTAATCGGCAAGATAAACCTCCTTGCGGCCCGTGCGGGTGCTGACAAAGGCGATGGTGCTGGTGGCGATGCCCTTGTGTCCGGTAAGTGTCTGGACGATATCGTCCACGAACTGGTGCGCTGCAGAACGGGCACCCCCCTGGTAAGCTTTTTCCAGAACAATCTCCCCCGCCTTGACCACCTTGCCCTGCAGGACTCCTCCTGCATAGGTTCCGCTGATCGAGAACGTGCCCATTCCCGGCTGAACAAGGGAAAACCAGCCAGCCAAACCCAGATCATTTTGCACGACCTTGCTTGCGACACTTCCGTCACTGCCACCGATGCCCGTGAAGGAAACATTGAGCGCATCACTCTTTCGAACTGTGATCGTCGGCGCATCGGTCGCATGTAAAAGAGGAAAGACTGGAAAATCTAGAAGTGCGCACAGGGCACTCAGCAAGAGAAGTTGGCGGGGTGTGATCATGGATTGATGGGTTCGTTTTGGAACAACGGCGTGTTCTTGGCAAGACGTGTCTCCGAGGAAATCAGCGATTCAGCGCACGATAGCGCGGCCTGACCGGATAGGATCCGAGAATCTCCAGACTGACAGCCAAACGTTTTGCACCTGCAAGAGCACGCTTCACCGAGGAGTCCTCAGCGGATCCCTCGACCTCAAGGTAGAAGACATAGGTGTCAGGAGCTCCGGGAACCGGACGAGAAACAATCCTGCAGAGATTGGCTCCGGCTCGGGCAAAAGGGCCAAGGAAGCTGTGGAGACTTCCGGATGTCTGCGGCAACGCAACCACAATGGCAGTCCTCATCGGACCCCGGGATGCTGCCTTTGAGTCAAGCGGCGCGGCACCAAGGACAAAAAAATTGGTCACATTAAGAGCCTCGGGACGAACGGGAAACTTAAGGATCGAAAGACCGTAGAGAGCAGCGGCCCCGGGGGCGGCAAGGGCCGCCGAGGTCGGAGAGAGGGACGCCTTCTTGGCCGCTTCGGCGGTGCTGGAACTCTCGATCATTCTGACCCCGGGCAGATTCTCCCGGATCCAATCCCGGTGATGACGGAGAGGCATGACATGGGAATATAAGGACCGGATCTTGCGAAAATCCGTGCCGGTTGTTCCCAGGAGGGCAAGTCGCACGTCAAGCGTGAGCCCCTCGCGCACAAAAAGATGCCCCGCCTGCTCGATCAGCAAATCGACGGTTTCCGTGATGGTGCCGCCGGAGGAATTTTCAATGGGAACGATTCCGCAGGACGCAAGCCCGGAGCGAACCGAGTGAATCACCTCGGTGATGGTCGCACAGGGGAGCCCGGTGCTTTTGGGAAACCTCCGTGCAGCAACCAGATTGGAGAACGTTCCCTCGGGGCCGAGATAGGCGACAGATGAGGATGCTAAGGATGGCATGACTCCTGAATTTATGATGCTCCCGACCCATTCGGGCAAGAGCTTCCGAGCTTTAATGCCATGAACCCATCAAAATGTCGGGCAAAGCTTTTTCTGCAGGAGTTGATTTTTTCCACTTCAGGGAGCATGAACTCCCGTGTGAACATCACCTCCTTGCATCCCCGCATTCTTCGCATGGCTGTCGCCGCATTGCTATTAAACGGCTGCATCCTTTACAATTCCAAGAATCAGACACGCCCCGCAAAGGGAGATCCGCTTCCCAAGCCCGCGCAAACAACTGCAAATTCCGCAGAACTTTACCCCTCCCCGAAAAAGAGCGGCCTCTTGCATTTGATAACTCACCCACTGGAGGGAGTTCATCTTTTCCCTCCACGCAAAGCCCCTCCTCCTAAGGCGCTCGCACTCAAAAGAATCGGAACCATACGCGCCCTGTCTCATGATGGAAGTTACGTGATTATCGAACTAGAGCCCGGGGTTCTGGTCACAACGGGTAGCGAGTTGCTGGTTACTGCAGCGGTGGGAGGTCCGGCTCATCTCAGGGTTTCAGAACTCCAACCGCCATTTTTCATCGCCGACATCATCACGGGAAACCCTGCTCGGAATCAGATCGTTCAGCAATGAACGAGGGAGATGGATTCTTCGGAGAGTCACTGAAGAAGGATTGACTCAGAATCCGCATGCCATCAGTCTAAAACGATTGTTAAGCATCTTAATTGTTCATTCCTCACATGCCTGATTCATCACCTCAACCTGAATCGACCCGGGAACTTCACGCCGGGGAAATCGACTTGTTGGCGGGTATGATCATGGTCATGCAACGACGCTTCATGCCCGGTCTGATGGGCGAACTGTCCCGAGGTAAAGTTTCCTTTGCCCAGTTTTTCCTGCTGGGTCACCTCTGCTCCCAAGGTCCCATGGGTATGAGCAGGATCGCCGAACTCATGGACCACAGTACGCCGGCCGCCACCGGGCTGGTTCAGCGTCTCGAGAAACTGGGGCACATCAGCCGTTCCCACGAAACAAACGACCGCAGGAAGGTCACGGTCTCGGCAACTCCGAAAGGAGCCCGTCTCGTGGATAGCATCCGTGCAGAGATGGTAAAAAATCTTGAAAACCTCATGCGGCTCCTGGAACCAAGGGAACAAAGGGCTTGGTTGGACATTTATCAAAAAATCACCCAGCATTCCTTTTCCCGCCTCCAATGAAATTTTTTCTTCTGGTCTCTTCTCTGCTTTTCGTTGTGATCCCTGCGGTGGTCTTTGCTCAACAGGGGCAGGGTGGTAATCACTCAGATGCAGCGATCGCCAACTCAGCTGTCAAAGCTCTCCAATCGTTGAGTTCCAATGGCATCGTCGCAACCAATCAACCGACTGCTGCAGACAGCTCCCAGAGTGGAATTTCGGTGATTAATCAGGGCTCCCTCTCCACGAATTCGACTAATACACCCGTTCCATCCGATCAATCAACGTCAGGCTCCTCGGTCTCACCGATGCTAGCCACCAATCCTCCGGTGACACCTCAAGGTCTTGTCGTCACCAATCTTCCGATCACCCAGACCAACCTCTCCATACCCGATCTGCCCAAAGCCCCCCTGATCACCAACGCAATCACCCCATCATCACTCCCCAGTGCTCTTCCCACGACGGCTTCCGGACCGGTACCCATGCCAACAGCAGGAACAAACAATTTCGGCCTAATCAACAACGTGCAGAATATACCCCTGACCGCCGAGGCTCTCGCCAAAGCAGGAAACCAGGTGATCCCGGGCGTGATTGCAAAAAATGCCCGCAAGTTGACGATCAATGACGCCGTCCAGCTTACCCTTCAGAAAAACCCCCAGGTACTTACAGCCATCAACACCATCCGTCAGCAATCGGGCAATTATATCTCCGTGAGGGCAGGGCTTCTCCCCCACCTCCAGATCTCACCCGCCTACACGTGGCTCGATCCCAATATCATGAACGGACAGTCGAGTTCGCGCTCAAAAAACAACTCCTCATCTTCCAGCACGGGAATCCCGACGGCGCAGGTCAACCAATCCTGGAACATTAATTTTCAAGGAACCCAGCTTCTCTATGACGGTGGCAAAACGATCGCCAACACGATTGCGGCGAAATTCTCCGAAGAGATCGCCTACTACAATCTTCGTCAGACCATTGATGCAACCATCGCCACGGTGATCCAGCAATTTTATCAGGTGGTTCTCGACCGCGCCCTGGTCATTGCCAACGAACAGCAGGTCGCACTTTACAAAACTCAGGTCACTGACCAGCAGAGCCGCTATGACGCGGGGACTGTGCCGCGTTTCAACGTGCTTCAGGCACAGGTCCAGTTGGCAAATGCCGAACCTCCCCTCATTCAGGCCAAGAACAACCTGCGCGTCGCCCTGTTCACACTTGTGACCACGCTAGGACTCAACTATCCGAACATTCAGAATATCGAGATTCCCTTCGATGTGGTCGGCAACCTGGATTACTATCCCCGCAAGATCGACAGCAATGCATCGATCCACACGGCCCTTGCACGCAACCCCCAACTCAAGGCCCAGCGACAGAATATTCTCGTGGGAGCCCAGCAAATCACGGCTGCTATCTCCGGATGGCTACCGACAATCAATGCGAACGGTGGCTATCAGATTCAGAATTACAAATATGACCAGAGTCTGACGGAAACCGTTGAGGGATGGTTCTTCGGTGCCACGGGTAGCTGGGCGATTTTCGACGGACTTTCCACCTATGGCAATGTCAAGGCGGCAAAAGCGACGATGATGAACTATAAAGTCGCCTACGATAACGGCGTCAGGCAGATCATCCTGCAGGTCCAGCAGGCCATTTCAAACCTCCAGCAGGCCAAGGAGACGATCGACAGCCAGAAGGCCACGGTTGAGCAGGCCGTCGAGGCGCTTCGCCTGTCACGCGAGCGACTCAATGCAGGCGCAGGCGTCCAACTCGACGTGATCAACGCGCAGGTTCAGTTGCTTCAGGCCCAAACCTCCGTGCTGAATGCATTCTACAGCTACATTCAGGCCATGTCCCAATACGATCAGGCGCTTTCGCTCAACACCCAATACGAGGAATTCTTCGATGATCCGATGAACAAATGGGAGAAGGAGCGGTTCAAAAAACTCAATGCTGCGGCTAACACTCGACCAGAACTACCTCGTGCTCTCAGAAAGAGTGACCCCCTGCCGCCCGTAACAAAATTTCACGACCAGATAAAAAGCTCCACCTACCGCAAGCAGGAGGCTGCTGCCAAAGCCAACTCCGTCGATTGATCCAACGGGCAATTGATTCCTACGCGGACCTGGAGTCGATTCCAGGCATCAAGGGATTCCTGATCAGCAGGGTTCAAATGTTGGATGTCTCGGTCGGACGCTCCGAGGCCATGGATCGACTGGCCCCCTATCACCGCCTTATCCTGGCAGAACAAAATCTTGGGGATTATCCGCTGGTGACCGCCGAGCAGGTTCACGGTTCGGAAATTGCCAGTGTCTTTTCTGTGGATGCACCTTTTCCACCCCCAATACCCGGAGTCGATGGAATAATCACACAGAGTCGGGGCGTCACACTCGGCATTTACGTTGCCGATTGCGCCCCCGTGTGGGTGGTTGCGCGTGATGGATCCATCGGCGCCCTTCTTCATTCCGGCAAGAAAGGAACGGAACTTGGCATCGTCCGCAAAGCGATCCAGAAATTCTCTTCGCTGGGAGTGGGTCCCGAAAATCTGATGGTTCTCATCGGTGCATGTATCCGTCCTCCTTGCTATGAAGTCGATTTCGCCGCTGACATCCTGAATCAGGCCCATGAGGAGGGGGTCACCTCTGTGCATGATTGCGGGATCTGCACGGCCTGTCATCCGGATCGTTATTACTCTTATCGCAGGGAGAAGGGGTTGACCGGTCGCATGCTGGCGACGCTGACACTGCTGCCGTAGCGCTCTTTTTATTGAACCTGACGCTAGCAATCAGACCACTGCGCGAATGAAGAGAGTTTTTCATCCGGAAGAACCGGAACTCATGGACCAGGCCGTTCTCGTGGAGGGAAAACCGACGCAGGAATTGCAGAAAGACCTAGCCAACCTCCGTTGGCTCAACAGGAAATTTGGTGCGGTCTCCCTCCTGATCCGCTTTCTTGATCATTGGGCCTCCACTAACTCTTCGGACTCTCCCACTCTAAGGGTCCTCGATTTGGCAACAGGAGAGGGCGATCTGCCAAGAGAACTTGTTGCCTGGTGCCGCAAGCGGAACATTCCGGTCACAGTCGATGCGGTCGATCTGAACGAGGCGACCCTGGCGGTTGCTATCGAAAGAAGTCGGGACTTTCATGAAATCACCTTTCATCAGGGAGATATCAGGTCATGGGGCAACACCACATGGGACATCGTGCTCTGTTCCCTGGCACTCCATCACTTTAGTGAAGGGGATGCCGTAAAGGTCTTGGAAAACGCTCGAAAAAGGAGCCGTTCACGGGTCCTTGTCGCCGATCTTGAGAGAACCCTTCCCGGCTTGATCTCCATCTGGTTGCTGACAGCTATCCTCTTACGGGAGCCAATGACAGTGCATGACGCCCGACTTTCCATCAGACGCGCCTTCTTGTTCCGTGAAATTGGAAATCTTGCCCAGTCTGCGGGATGGAAGAATTTTCATCAGGCACGCTTTCCTGTCTCCCGACAGGCCATCTGGATGGACAAGGTGCCCTGATCACCAAAAGCCTACGGGGAAACCGTCTTGGAAGAGGTCCGTTTGGAAGAATATCCTGGCAGAATTTTCGGCCTCCATTTGGGATGCTTTGCCGAGCCTACGGACTCGTATTCAAGGATTTTACTCACGGGAAAGAGAACAACCCCCGGCAACCCCTGTGCGTTGAGGCGGATGTTCATGTTCATCCTGTCCTCGAGATAGTAGATATCACCGTTTCCGATCATACTAAATCCGCTACCCTCGATCAGCAGGTTCCGAGTATTGATCACGCCTTGATCAACACTAAAGTCCGCAGTCGCTCTTCGTGCGGATTGATATCCGAATCCCGGAATCATCTCGTTCAGGAGAAGGGAGAGGGGTCCTAGGATCGGCATGGCAAGGATGTTACCGTTTTTGATCAAGAGGTTTCCTTTTCCTGTCATGGCCCGGGCATCACCTCCTCCCAGCGTGCGGAAGGAGTAATCCGCGGTCAACTGGCCACTCGAGTCATTGTAGTCGAAATAAAGTTTCGTAAGGGTCTTGAAATCAATGTCCTCAAGGTGGACAGAGGCCCCGTAGCGACCGTCACCTGGGGCAACCGAGACATCGGCCCTTACTGCCACATCTCCTCCGAAAAGTTGAGAACTCGGAAGATCAACAGCTAATTGCTGCCCCCTCAAGACAACCTTCCCCGATGTCGCACCGAAGGGAAGATCCTTTCCGATCAGCGTATAATTGAGACCGCCAGGAGCTTTCATAGCAATGTGGAGATCGTTTTTATCCGGATTCCGAAGTCCGATTTTCCCGGTTATTTTCAATTGGGGAGGTGAGTTGAAGCGATAAGCCCGCAATGAGTCCGCGATATGCGGATCAATCCATGTCATGAGTTTGACCGGATCAAGCGTCGACTCGACTTTGGAAAATCTGCCCTCCCAATTCTTGTAATCATAGACAAACTCCCCCCGTCCCACACCTGAGCCAATCCGGAGAAGGATATCCCGGAAGGATACCGCACCGTCGTTGCATTGAAATTTGGAGGTGAGGCCCTCTATCCACGATCCACGCATGGCACCCTTGCCGAGATCCAAGGTTCCGTTCCCCTTGATCTGGATTGGATCTGTTCCGGGCATCCCACCCTCGAAGGTGATTCTCAGGGGATCCTTAAACTCCATCAAGGAGAGCGCCTCTGCGGTTTTTCCCTGGGTCATGGCCGCCAGTCTTGCTGGAAAAATCCGTGCATTCAGGCGGAGGCGGTTATCACCGGGAGCCAGAAGAAGATCCGCATTGATTTGTCCCGGATCACCCGAAGCATCAATGTCCCGCAGCAAAACCTTACCCTCATCAAGGGCTATGCCGGCCGAAAAACGGTCCATTGAAATGCCCCGATAAACGAACCGTCCCGAGACAATTTCAGCAAACCCCTTGACCTCCGGCTTCACGGAGTTCCAGTCCGTGGAAAAGTTTCCACTCAGGCGGGTGGGATCGATCCATTTCCAATCCAAGGCACGTTCCTTGGATAAAAACAACTGTGTCAGGACCTCCGCATGAAAATCCCCCACCACTTCGAGCGACCCTTTTTTTGCTTTGAAATCAGCACCCCCGGCAAGTTGCAACTCTCCACCCGCGTCCTCCAGAGAGGCCTTCTCAAGAGTGAGTTTCTCGGACTCGTAATGGAGGGAAAGTTGGATCCCCCGAAACGGTATGCCATGCCAGGTGCCGCCGCCCGTCATCAATTCCGCATGCTCAATCCTAAGACTTGACGTATCACCAAGATCGCCACCCGCCTTAAAGGTTAACATCGGTCGATTCTCCCCTCTCTCCCATCGGATCGAGTTCAACTCCTTCTGGATAGAGTCAATCATGACGGCCGTCTTACCCGGTCCTTCCGTGGAGACGGGGATCGGGGAGAATTTTTTAGGATTCAGAAAATTTCCCGAAACTTTCACCGTGATGCCCGCCACGTCAAAGGAAGCAGAGGAAAGATGGAAGTCCTCGGGGGAACAAAGGATGAGACCCCGGACGTGGTCAAGCCTCAGGCGAGGTTCCTGTGCAGGTCCAAGAGGTACATCGAGCCTTGCGTCGCGCAGGAAAATCTTGTCCAAGCGGGGTTGCCTTCTGAGCAGTGAGTCCATATTGGGGGAGACAACCAGGCGGTTTGCAGAAACAAGGAGGCGGGCCGATGCCGTTGTGTCGTGGATCTGCAGTTGATCCAGTATGAATCCCTCCATTGGGTTGAACAGAACCCTGCCAAGAGTGACACGGTAAAACTTGCCACTGAGTATTTCTTCCGCCCTTTGTTTAATGGTTTCCCCGAGACCATGCGTCGAGGTAATCACCAACAGGACGGGAACACCGATAACGCACAAGAAAAAGAAGATCCCGAAGATCCAAGCCGCCACATAGCGCAGAAAATCCTCCATTTTACCCCAAGGAAATCTCCAACGATGAGGCCCTTCTCCACGGCCTGCAGAAACTTTGCTGAGCGCAGGGTAGGACATCACCTAATTTTCGGAATTGAACGCCCCGATGTAAAGCAACTGGCAATCAAAAATGCGGTGCATATTGAGGGGGTGCGAGTTGCTACATCAACGAATAGGGGTCCACGTCCAGCGTCATGACGATACCTTCAGGGAGTGACGTCACCTCAGCCACCTTGCGTGCCAATTTTCCGAGGAGAGCCGAGGAAGATGACTTCAGGGTGACATGGAAGCGATACTGTCCATGGGCTTTTTCGAGGGGGGCGGCTGCAGCCTCGGAAACCTCCACCTCCGGGGATGCCTTTTTTTTAAAGATTTCGGAAAGGGATCGTGCAGCAGAAAAGGCTTTTTCTTGGTCTTTACCCCGGATCTGGACAAGCAACAACCGTGTGAAGGGGGGATGACGGAAAACTTTCCTGAACTCGGTTTCCTGTTCAAAAAACCCGGCATAATCATGATGCCTCGCATGCTGGATCGACGGACTGGCAGGGGAAAAAGTCTGGACGATCACTTCCCCCTCCATTTCACCACGCCCGGCACGACCGGCAACCTGGGTGAGGAGCTGAAAAGTCCGCTCACCCGCACGAAAATCAGGTGAGTGAAGGCCGATGTCCGCATTGATGATTCCCACGAGCGTGACATTCGGAAAGTCGAGCCCCTTGGCGATCATCTGTGTGCCGAGGAGAATATCGATCTGACGTGCCCTGAATTTTCCCAGCACCTCGGCATAAGAGCCTTTTCGGTTCATGGTGTCGGCATCCATGCGTGCGATTCGCGCCGATGGGAAAAGAGCCCGAAGGGTCTCCTCCACCTTCTGGGTGCCGATTCCGGCATGCTGGATTCCTCATCGCGGCACTCCGGGCAATACTTCGGGGGCTTTGAGGAGTGTCCGCAGAGATGGCAGGACAACCGATCATCAACCCGGTGAAACGTCAGGGAGAGACTGCAATTGGGACAGCGACAGACGTGACCGCACTGCTGACAGAGCAGGGAGGTCGAGAAGCCCCGGCGGTTGAGAAAGAGAATGGTCTGCTGACCGAGTTCCAGTCGCCTCGTGATTCCGATCCTCAGAGGTGTCGAAAGTCCGCCGTCCGTTTTTGAACGTTTTCCCTGAAGACGAAGATCCACAAGTCGAATCAGGGGCATCAGTTGACCATCGGCGCGTCGAGGGAGTTCGAGCAATGTGTATTTCCCGATTCTGGCATTACAGTAACTCTCGACGGAAGGAGTCGCGCTTCCAAGGATCACGGGGCACCCCTCGAGACGACCCCGCATGACCGCGACATCACGGGCATGATAACGCGGAGTCTCTTCCTGTTTGTAGGTGTTCTCGTGCTCCTCATCGACGATGATGAGGCCCAGATTGGAGAGCGGGGCAAAGACAGCACTTCTGGCACCGATAGCAATCCTGGCCTCCCCGCGCTGCAATTTCATCCACTCCTCCCGTCTCTCGGCATCCGTCAGGTGACTGTGGAGGACGGCGATCCTGACTCCCCCATCCCCTGCGTGATCAAAACGGGATCTGAATCGCTCCACGGTCTGCGGTGTCAGCGCGATTTCGGGGACAAGCACCAGAGCGTTCTTTCCGGTTTCCAGCACCCTCTCCATCGCCTGGAGATAGACCTCGGTCTTGCCGCTTCCCGTGACGCCATGCAGAAGGAATGGCGATAGTTTTTCGGGGTTTTTTTTGTGTTCCTCAAAAGTCTTGAACAGAGTTTCCAGAATTCTTTTCTGGTCCGGATTAAGAATCGGACGCCTCGATGGGAGAATCTCTTCCGCCTCTGCGGAAAAAGCCCCCCTTCGAAGCTCTGTGCAGTCGATCCAGCCTGCTTTTGAAAGGGCCTTGAGCGTTGATTCTGAGGCTTCGGAAACGCGGAGCAATTCGGGCACAGGCAGGGGTTCCTTCCTATGCAACAACTGCTCCAGAACATGCCTCTGCCTCGGCGCCTTCTTTCCAAGCAGGGCCAGATCAGCCTCTGAGGGACTTGAGACCAAGCGCGCCATCCTGACCATTTTCATCACCACACGCTCACCCCTCAGCATGGGTGGAAGCACCGTCTTCATGACAGAGGCAAATGGGGCGCAGTAATAATCGGCCATCCACCGGGCAAGGCGCATCACGGCGGGGGTGAGCGTCGTTCCTCCACCCACAAGAGCAAGAATCGGGCGCAGGCCGGGAACCTGCGACACTTCAAGAATTTCCAGAACCGTGCCAACAGCCCTGCGGTTGCGCACCATCACCACCACACGCACCCCGACCCCCACATCACCGGAAAACTCCTCGGGAACAGAATAATCGAGTTCTTTTCCCTCTGAACGATCAATCAGGACACGAACGAAGGAAGGCATTGGAGAAAAGAATGAAACCTGCGTCTTGAAATCAGAAGGAAAAGATTTTGGCGACTGCTTGCTATTTTCAGGAGGTGGATTTTATGGAAATCCTCAATCGTAGAGAAAAGAGATTTGCACCACAAAGGAAACATCCAAGGATTTACAAAGATTCCCGCGAAAGAAAGTCCCCCATGGCAAAAGCATTGGACTTTTCATGTAGCAAAAAAAGGTTCTGATCTCTGGCCTACGCTCTCTGAACTCTGACTTCTGACCTCGATGTCCCGGATGGGCAATCCGGAATCATCAATTCACAACTCTTCCGCTTCAGTTTCCTCTCCCCCCTGGAGTCGTCCTTTGGAGTCGTCCTTTGGTATCCTCCCTACTCGGTGATGATGTCCTTGTAGGTTTTCCCGGAGGGGATCATCGGAAGCACGTGCTCGGTATAGGGGGTCATCACGTCGAGGACAAAGGTCTCCTTGGAATCGAGCATCCGCTGGATGGCCGCACGCAGGTCCTTCTTGTGAAGGACTCTCTCCGCGGGCACTCCGAATCCCTTGCAGATCCCTAGATAATCCGGGTAGATGCGCTTGAGATCCTTGGGATCGCCCAAAAACGTATGACCGCGGTTGCTCTCGTAAAAACGATCCTCCCATTGCACCACCATACCAAGGTGCTGATTGTTCAGAATGATAACTTTGGGAGCAATTCCGTCGATATGGGCCGTCGCGAGTTCTTGGACATTCATCAGGAAGGATCCGTCACCGTCAATGTCAACCACCTGCTTGTCGGGACGCCCCAATTTGGCACCGAGCGCTGCGGGATAACCGAAGCCCATCGAACCCAAACCGGCCGAGGTGATCAGGGTGCGGGGTTCTGAGAAATTGTAGTACTGGGCTGCCCACATTTGGTGCTGTCCCACCCCCGTGGTGATGATCGCCTCCCCCTTGGTCAACTCCATGAGGAGCTCGATGACATGCTGCGGTTGGATCGCATCCGGAGTGTCCTTGTAACGGAGAGGAAAATCCTTCTTCCACTTATCAATCTGCTTATACCAGTCAGGAAAGAATGTGTGACCTTTCTTCACGGGTTTTCTGCCAGCACGGTCGAGTTCCGCATTGAGTCGGGTCAGGGCATCCTTGACATCACCAAGGATCGGCAATTTCACAGCCCTGTTCTTGTTGATCTCGGAATTATCAATGTCGATATGAACGATCGTGCCATGCTCGCAGAATTTCTCGACCTTGCCGGTCACCCTGTCATCAAAACGCACTCCGATGGCAAGCAGCAGGTCGGCCTCGTTGACAGCATTGTTGGCATAGACCGTGCCGTGCATTCCAAGCCACTTCAGAGATAAAGAGTGATCTTCCGGAAAGCAACCGATCCCCATCAGGGTTGTGGCAACCGGAATCTGGGTCCGCTCGGCAAACTCCCTGAGTTCTGAGGAGGCCTCCGCCGTGATCACGCCACCACCGCAGTAAATCATCGGACGCTTGGCCGTGGCAATCAACCCCAGCATCTCCTGCAATGCGAGATCATCCGCACGTTTCACCGGGTTATAACCTCGGAAGGAGACGCTTTTCGGAAATACGGGTTGCGACGTCTGGTTCTGGATGTTTTTGGGGATGTCGATGAGCACCGGTCCGGGACGCCCGCTCTCGGCAATGTGAAAGGCCTCCTTCACGATCCTTGGAATATCGTTGATATCCCAGACCAGGTAACTGTGCTTGACCACCGGAAGTGTCATGCCGAAGAAATCGGTCTCTTGGAAGGCTCCCCGCCCGATCATCTCCTGGGGCACCTGCCCGGTGATCGCAACAAGCGGGACGGAATCCATGTAAGCATCCGCGATACAGGTCACGAGGTTTGTGGCGCCGGGACCAGAAGTGGCCATGCAGACTCCCGCCTTGCCCGTCACACGGGCATAGCCTTCGGCGGCGAAGCCGCCACCCTGCTCATGTCGCGGAAGAATGGTGCGGATCTTGGTCGACTTCGTGAGCGCCTGATGAATCGGCATCGAACATCCGCCGGGATAAGCGAAAACATACTCCACGGACTCCCTCTCCAGCGAAGCCACAAGGATCTCGGCCCCGTTCATGACGGTACCGCGTTCGTTCAAAGTCGTTTTCTTTCCCTTTACCTTCTTTGTCTTGGGTTTGGTGGCCATCGGTTTGGTGTGGTGATTTCTGCAATACGGGGAGCGTCTCTCCATTGAGATAATGGGTCAGCAAAGCCCCCGTATCGAGGCGATCGGATTGAAAATTAATTTAGTGTCTGGGAGATCCAGATCACATTGTTACCCTGCGTGAAATTTGTTCCCGTTATTGTCATGGCCTGACCGGACATGGTGACCAAGACCGCTCCCTTGATAAAATACGGGGCAACATTGGCCACACCCGACTGGGACAGATTGGCGGTGGAGATGAAGACAGTGCTCGGATCATTCGATGAACCAACGGCGTAGACCGTCGTGTTAGCCTGACTTCCCTTGACCGTCATGAGGCTGTTCATGATGTTGGTGGAGAGATAAGCGGGAACGAGTGCATTGCTCCAATCGGCAAGTGATGGGGCGCCATTCGTGGTGATGTCCCCCGGAAATCCGAGGTTGGCGCCGGCCGACATTCCGTCCATGGCCGCAGTCTGGGTTGCCGAATAGAGCTGTTTGTAGTTGCTCATGGTCTTGGTCATATCGGCCTTGATCAGGGCCGTCTGTACGTTGGGCAGGATAAGCCCCGCCAAGATGCCGATGATCGTGATGACCACAAGCAACTCAATGAGAGTGAAGGCTTCGAAACGGCGGGAGAGTTTTTTGAAGGTTTTCATGGGGACGACTTACTTAAAAGTGAATTTGAATCTAGAATCGGTCAAGCGATCATTGGGTTAGGAATTCAAATGCCTCGGATCTTTCAGCCCCCCAGTCCTACCAGTTCCTCAGAACCCCCTGGGAGGATCAGGCAAGAGGACACCGGAGAATCATGGTGGCCAAGGGAGGAAGATCAAGGTTCAACCCGTTGGCAAAACCATGCGATCCGTGGGAATCCGATCCATAAGACGAATTTTGATAGAGGCCGCTTCCCCCGAAAGCCGCATCGTCCGAATTAAAGATCACGGAATACTCTCCCGACAGGGGAACCCCCACCTTGTAAGCAGGTCGGACTACCGGAGTGGCATTCACGATCACCAGAAGGTGGGCTGAACCGCTCCCCTTGGGGGCCTTGCGAAGAAATGCCCAGACAGAATGATCAGAGTCGCTGTGGTCGATCCATTGAAACCCTTCGGAGCTTTCATCCAAGGCATAGAGGGCGGATTCCTGGCGGTAGATTGCATTGAGCCTCCGCACCATGGCCTGCATGCCCGAGTGGGGTTGATAATCCAGCAGATGCCAGTCAATACTGTGAAGGTAGTTCCACTCCCTCCACTGGGCGATTTCGCATCCCTGGAAAAGGAGTTTTTTTCCGGGATGTCCCCACATCCACCCCACGAACATCCGTAGGTTGGCGGCTTTCTGCCAGTCGTCACCGGGCATCTTGTTGAGCAGGGATCCCTTTCCATGAACCACCTCGTCATGGCTGAGGACCAGGACGAAATGCTCGTGGAAGGCATAGATCATGGAAAAGGTGATCTCGCCCTGATGGTATTTCCGATGCACTGGGGGCCGGGCCATGTAGCGAAGGGAGTCATTCATCCATCCCATGTTCCATTTGAAGCCAAAACCAAGGCCTCCTTCATAAACGGGCTTGGAAACTCCGGGCCATGCTGTGGACTCCTCCGCAATCGTCATCACCCCAGGATGACGGCGGTAACAAGCGGAGTTGAAGCTCTTCAAAAAATCGATCGCATCGAGATTCTCACGTCCACCGAATCTGTTGGGAAGCCACTCCCCCTCGTTTCGGGAGTAATCGAGGTAAAGCATCGAGGCCACGGCATCCACGCGCAGACCGTCGATGTGATACTTTTCCAACCAGAAAAGCGCATTGGCTATGAGAAAATTCCTGACCTCGTTGCGGCCATAATTGAAGATGAGCGTCCCCCAGTCACGGTGCTCTCCAACCCTCGGATCCTCATGTTCATAGAGAGCAGTCCCATCGAATCGCGCAAGTCCGTGGGCATCCTTTGGAAAATGACCCGGAACCCAGTCCAGAATAACACCGATCCCGGCCTGATGCAGGCGGTCGATCAGGAACCGGAATTCCTCCGGAGAACCGAACCGACTGCTCGGCGCAAAGAAATTCACCACCTGATAGCCCCAAGAACCGTCGAACGGATGCTCCATGACCGGCATCAGTTCCACATGAGTAAACCCCATCTCCGTCACGTAGGACGTCAACTCCTCGGCAAGTTCCAGATAACTCAGCGGCCTGTCATGATCTTCTGACTTACGTCGCCAGGATCCGAGGTGAACCTCGTAAACGGACATGGGGGAGGAGTAGTGATCTCTTTGTCTACGGGCGTCCATCCAATCCCCGTCGTTCCATTGGTAATTGCCCAGATCAGTCACCATGCATGCGGTCCTGAGATCGTGCTGTGCATAGAAGGCGTAGGGATCGGTCTTCAGGAACACATCACCATCCTTCCCCCTGATCTCGAATTTATAATGATCACCCTGTTGAACCCCCGGCACAAAGATGTCCCAGACTCCGGATCCCCCGAGTTGACGCAACATGTGCCTGCGTCCGTCCCACCCGTTGAAATCCCCGACCACACTCACCCGTTGAGCATTCGGGGCCCAGACGGCGAAGGCCGTTCCCGATATCCCATCCACCTCACGGGGATGTGCTCCCATCACGCGGTAAGCCTCGAAATGATTACCCTCCCCAAGCAGTTGAAGATCCAGATCTCCCAACTGGGGCGCAAAAGCATAAGGATCTCGCTCGGAATGAGAGGATCCATCCGGATAGGTTGACAAGATTCTGTAAGAGGTGGGCGTGGCAGGCTGATTACCTAGAATCACCCCCTCGAAGAGACCGTCGGCATGGGCCATGATCAGCGGGTGTTTCGTCCCGGATTCCAAATGAATCGAAACCGTTGAGGCCCCGGGACGAAGAACTCTGGCAATCGTGCTTTTTCCGTCGCTGCGAAGCCCCAGAATACGATGAGGGTCGCTATGGCGACACTCCAGCAAGGGATAAAGATCGTCAGGAGGTAGGAGTGTCGATGTCATGGAATCTCAAACGTTGTCACCCTTTCATGCTCGCGTTTCGGAGTTCTGACAAGGTGATAGAAGAGAAGCCGGTCGATTGTTCCAGATTCCGAATTCCAAGATGCAAATCCAAAGAAAGGGGGAAATGGGACTGCTCCCCGTTTTGCCGTGGGCGATTCTACCGGTGAGGGAAACTAGATCGCTTCAAATCGGCTCAGTGTCCTGAAGATCTCGTATCTCTCGGCGATTTCGGAGGAGGTGACCGTACGAAGCCGTTCCATGCTGAAACTCTCCACATTGAAGCTCGCGATCACACTTCCCTCGACCACGGCCTGACGCATCACCTCGAAGGGGATCTCCTTCTTTTCAGAAAGATCCCCATCACTGAAGTGACGACTGGCCAGATAACCGGCAAGACCTCCTGCAAAGCAATCCCCGGCCCCCGTGGGATCATGGATATCCTCAAGAGGATAGGCGGGACACGAAAAAAACTGGCCTTCGCCGAAGAGCAGGCATCCGTGCTCGCCTTTTTTGATGGCTACGACCGAGGGACCCATCTCTCGAATGCGTCGCCCGGCCTTGATAAGACTTGTCTCACCGGTCAACTCACGGGCCTCCCCGTCGTTCAGAATCAGCATATCGATGCGGGCAAGCAACCGGACAAGCTCCTCCCTGGCGATGTTGATCCAGAGATCCATCGTGTCGGCGATGACAAAGTGCGGACGGATCAGTTGGTCCAGCACATGGTGCTGGAGCGAGGGGGCGATGTTGCCGAGCAGGACCATCCTCGCCGTGCGGTAGGAGTCGGGAAGGAGCGGTGTGAAATTCTCAAAGACGTTGAGGTCCACGGAGCGCGTCTCCCGCTGGTTCATATCCCACATGTATTCCCCCGACCAACGGAAGGTCTTCCCCGGAACGACCTGCAGACCCTCAAGATCAATGTTCCGACTCTTGAAGAACTCGATGTTTTCCTTCGGAAAATCATCGCCCACGATGCCCACCAGATTCACTGGGGAGAAGAAACTCGCAGCCACCGAGGCAAAGGAGGCCGAGCCACCAAGAAGGTCAGCACGCTCCTCGATGGGAGTTTTCACGGTATCAAGAGCTATGGAACCAAGGACAAGCAGGGACATGATCGGAAAATTTTAAATGATGGACTGACCGCCGGTTATTTACCCAGGGTGATTTTTTTTGTCTGGGACTTCGAGCACCAGAGCACGATGGGAGAGGCCACAAAGACCGAGGAGTAGGTCCCCACAAAGATTCCGATCAGGATCGCAAAAGCGAAATCCTTGAGCACCGCTCCTCCGAAAAAGAAGAGCGCCGCGACCGAAAGCAGCGTCATGCCGCCTGTCAGCATCGTCCTTCCAAGTGTCTCGTTGATGCTCCTGTTCATGAGCGACTCGACACTCCCGCCGGCACCGTTGCGCAGTCCTTCTCGGATTCGGTCAAAGACCACGATCGTGTCGTTGATGGAGTAACCGGCGATTGTCAGGATTGCGCCCACCATCACGAGCGACAGCTCACCACCCACGAGCGAAAAGACGCCAACCGTGATGATGACATCATGCAGGAGCGCGACCAGGGCCCCGACGGCAAAGGAGAACTCAAAGCGGAGGGTCACGTAGATGAGAATGCCGACCATTCCCAAGCCAAAGGCGAGCAACGCCTTCTTTGCAAACTCAACACCGATTTGGGCACCCACCTTTTCCTGTTGGGCAGCCGAGATCATCCGATCAGGGAAAGCCTGCTTGAGGCGTTCCATGATCCGGCTCGAGGTATCCTCGGCACTACGCACGGAGAGCATCTGCTTGGTGCCCGCCTGCTCAAGCTGAATCGTCTCCTCGCTGAGGTGAAGCGGTTCGAGAGCGGAACGGACCTCGTTCACGGAGAGTGCGGGCTGTGAATCAACAACCAGAAGGTCACCTCCTCGAAAATCGATTCCGAAGTTATTGGCACCGCGGAGGGCTACGAAACCGAGGGAACCCCCGATCAGAACCAGCGAGACGAAGACCGCGATGACGCGCCGCCCGAGGAAATCAAACTGTTGGCGCGGGGCAAGGTTCGCCATCGTGAGGCGCTTCAGTCCCCAGGAGTGCATCATCCATCGGAAAGCGGTGCGAGTGAAGAGAATGGCCGAGAAGAGGGAGGCCACAATGCCTAGCATCAGCGTCACCGAGAATCCACGGACCGGGCCGGTTGCCTGCCAGAAAAGGATCCCCGCCGTGATCAGCGTGGTGGCATTGGCGTCAAAGATTGCACTGAAGGCCTTGTTATAGGCACCGTCCAGTGCGGCTGCCAACGACTTGCCTGCAGCCAACTCCTCGCGAAGGCGTTCGTAGAGGAGCACGTTTGCATCCACCGAAAGACCGATGGTCAGGATGATACCGGCGATACCGGGAAGCGAGAGTACAAAATGGAACATCGCCATCATCCCGAAGAGAAGAATGATATTGATCCAGAGACCGACCAAGGCGACACACCCAGCCAGACGGTAGTAGAAGACCACGAAAAGCATGACCAGGGCGAGGCCCCCGATCCCTGAAACAATGCCGCTTCGGATCGAGTCGGCCCCCAACGTCGGAGAGACACTGCGTGTCTCCTCGATGGTCACCGGTGTCCGGAGGGGATTCTCAAGAACGCTGGCGAGTTCACGCGCCTCCTTCTCTTTGAATCTTCCCGTGATCTGAGCCTGACCGCCGGCGATCGGGTTCTTGACAGAGGGCGCACTCTGGATCTTGCCGTCGAGCAGGATGGCAAGACGCCCTTGATGGGGTGCCAGTTGGCTGGTCACTGTCAGGAAGCTTCCCGCGCCCTCCCCGTCCAGATTGAGTGAGACACCGTATCCTTGCTGATCGAAGAAGGCATAGGCATGCGTGACATGCTCTCCGGTCAGATCAGCCTCTTTTTTGACCAGAAGCCGTTCGGTCACATCCTTCCCATCATAGTTCTGAACATGCTCCTTGATCACAAAACCGGGAGGCAGGATGGCCTCTCCCTTATCGATCTGGGCGATCAGTGCGGCCGAATCGGGAAGGACTTCTGCAAATTCGAGTTTTGCGACACGCTGAAGCTGTTCACGGGTCGTCTGGATCTGGGCAGGATCGAGTCCGGGGATCTGAACAAGGATTCTTCGCGTACCCTGGGGAGCAATGACCGGCTCACCCACACCGAATTGATCAACACGCTTGCGGATGACCTCGACAGCCTGCTGGAGCATATCCGCCGTGATCTCCTGACCGTTCTGCGGGACTAATTGGAGGAGGAACGAGGTGCCGCCGCGCAGATCAAGACCGAGACGGATCTTCTTGGAGGGAGGGGTTGCCGAATCCAGGCAAAAAAGAAGCAGTAGGATTGTCAGAACGAGACCGATCCAGCGTTTTCTGGCATCTCTCTCCGTTGAAAAATACCAGGCAAAGAGACCAAGGATCAGAAGCCCGAAAAAGAACGTAAGAAGAGGAGTCATGGCTGTAAGGGGAGATGGGAAAACTGCGGAATGCTATCCGGTAGGAAGGATTTTTTGTATCAAACGCTCAGGCTGAGGGGCTTTCCGCCGAATTATCAGGAGTGCTCTGGAGAACGGTCGCCACGGAGGCCTTGTCGATCTCGATCTTCACGTTGTCGGCCACTTTCAGAAGCACCGTGGTCTCCTTCACATTGCTGATCAGCCCGTAGATCCCGGAACTCGTGACCACCTTGTCACCCGTCTTGAGGGCCTCCACCAACTTCTTCTGCTCCTTGCGCTGCTTCTGCTGGGGCCGGATCAGCAGGAAGTAAAAAATCACCCCGATAAAAATGAGCGGAGCGAACTGGGTGATGGGACTCGGTGCCTGAGCTCCCGTGGAGGCGGCATCAAGAAGAAGGGCTGTAGCGGAAAAAAACATAGCCTTCTTTTTTAGCCTAGGAGGGGGAGGCAGGGCAAGACGAAGCGTCGACCGTTATCGTGCGAGGGTTCATCCCTGAAACTTAAGACCGGAAGCTTCAGAGCTGAAATTTGAGTTCTGACAAGGATATGAGGGCTTCCAAAAATTCTCCCGCTTTCAGATTCCATCCTTTTCCCTAGTATCCCAGATAGGCTGCCTGGACCTCCGGGCGGTTCTTGATTTCCACCGAGGGGCCTTCCAGATGGATCCTCCCGGTTTCCAGCACATAGGCGTAGTCGCTCACCCTGAGGGCCAGGGAAGCATTCTGCTCCACCAGAAGCATCGTCATCCCCCGCTCCCGGTTCAGGTCGACAAGGCGTGAAAAGATTGTCTCCACCAGCAGCGGGGCGATCCCGAGTGAGGGCTCGTCCAAAAGCAGGCACTTGGGTCTTCCCATCAGCGCCCGTCCGATCGCAAGCATCTGCTGTTCGCCACCGCTGAGAGTCCCGGCAAGCTGACCAATCCTCTCCCTGAGGCGTGGAAAAAACTCCCCCACCCATTCGAGATCCCCGATGATCTCCCTACGATCGCGTCTCAGATAGGCACCCATCATCAGGTTTTCCTTCACGGTGAGATCCGGAAAAACAAGTCTCCCCTCCGGCACATGGGCAAGTCCCCGGCTCACGATGGTGTGGGCGGGATGCCCCGCGATCTCACTCCCCTCCAGGAGAATGGATCCGACATGCGGGGCGACGAGTCCGGAGATTGCCCTCAACAGGGTCGATTTTCCGGCACCATTGGCACCGATCAGCGTCACGATGCTCCCCTTGGGAACTTTCAGCGTGACTCCGTGCAGGGCGGGAATCACCCCGTAGCGGACCTCCAGATCATCGACCGCAAGCATCATCGGGGCGGAAGCATTCTCATCGTTCATGCGAGTTTCTGAAGTCATCGGTTCACTCCTATCACTCCTGTTGCCTCGGCACCCCGTTCAAGGGGATCCTTCTCTGCTTGATTCTCTCGGTGGGGTTCTCCCAAGTAGGCTGCGATCACTTTCGGATCGGCACGTATCTCCGAAGGAGACCCCGAGGCAATCACGCGCCCCTGATCCAGAACGATCACTCGTTCGCAGATTCCCATGACGACCTTCATGTCGTGCTCTACCAATAGGACCGCCGTGCCGAACTCCGTCCTGATCCGGGCAATCAGGATCCGGAGTTGCTCTTTTTCAGAGGGGTTCATACCCGCCGCAGGCTCATCCAGAAGAAGCAGGCGCGGCTTGGCGGCCAGCGCCCGCACAATCTCCAACCGCCGTTGGTCCCCATAGGGCAGGCTGCGGCTCGGACGGGTTGCAGCCTCCTCAAGTCCGAAATAGTCCAGCAGTCGCCCCGACTCCTTGCTGATATTCTCCTCCTCGACCCTGAAAGACCTTCCGCGACGGACCGATTTGATGAGGCCGTGGTGCAGTCGTGCGATGAAGGAGGTCCGCACATTCATCCTCACATCGAGCGAGCCGAAGAGACGGATATTCTGGAAAGTCCGGGCCATTCCGAGCCGGCTAATACGGTGTGGAGGAAGTCCCGCACTGTGCCTTCCCTCGATCAGGATCTCGCCGCTCGTGGGTCGGTAAACACCCGTCAGGATATTGAAGAGGGAGGTCTTCCCCGCTCCATTCGGACCGATCAGGCCGACCAACTCCCCCGGTTCGATCCTCAAGGAGACCTCACTCAGGGCGTCAATCCCCCCGAACCTCAACGAACAGTTCCTGACCTCCAGGAGAGCCGTCCCCGAGACTCGCGTGGCCGTGGCTTCCGGGTCGCTCATGACGATTTACTCCCTCCTTTCGCAGAAGGAAGAAGCGTTCTAAGTTGACGCCACAACGGGGCCAACCGGTCGCCCGGCCTGAGGATCATGAAGAGGATGATGATGAGGGCATAGACGACCATCCGGTATCCGGAGAGATCCCTCAACCACTCGTTCAGCAGGGTGATCAGGATTGCCGCGACCGCCACGCCGACGGGGCGGCCAAGACCTCCCAGGATCACCATCACGATGATCTCGAAGGACCTGAGAAAATTGAATCCCTCCGGACTGATAAACTGCACGGCATGGGCGTAGAGGGCCCCGGCGACACCCGCAAAGAAGGCGCCGATCACGAACGCCGTGACCTTGAAACGCGTGGTATCGATCCCCATTGCGGCAGCAGCGATCTCGTCATCGCGCACCGCGTGGAAGCCCTTCCCGTAAGTCGAACGGACTAGGGCCATCATCGTATACAGCGTCACCACGGCAACGCCGACCGCCCAGAAGAGATTTGTTGCGGGGAGGATCCCCTCCATGCCGCGTGCCCCTCCCACGGCGTTCGTGTTTTGCAGCAGGACTCTGATGATTTCTCCGAATCCGAGCGTGACCATGGCGAGGTAATCGCCGCGAAGCCTGAGCGAGGGACCTCCCACGATCAGACCGGCAACGGCGGCCACCAGGCCAGCGCAGACAAGCACGGGCAGGAAGCTGGCCTGCGAGGCCCATGAGGAGCCCGTCCAGCTAAGATGGGGCAGGAGTGCCGGGAGTGCCCGACCGGTGATCAACGCCGAGGC
>CAIKFI010000072.1 GCA_903826635.1 uncultured Spartobacteria bacterium
ATAGGTGATCTGGTTTGCGTTGGCGAAGCCTGTGCTGTTGGTCAGAACTCCGTTCGTGTTGGTCACTGTGCCCGTGTAACCAGGCGATCCGTTTTGTGAAATATCCCATGAAATCACCACGTTGCTGTTCGTTGTCGTCTGCGCCTCGGCCTTCGGAAACGTTACAAGGGCAAGAGCAGCCACAATAATAACGATCCACTGCTGCAGTAAAGCTGCAGCGCATTGAAAACGATTGTATCGTGGGGGTATCATTTACAATGATCAGTAACAATGATCAGTAACAACTAGGCATTAATGCTTAGCAAGGGAATAATACACCCAATATCGGCTGTGCATGACGAGATCCATAATCAGATACTTTCACCTCCTCTTGGTCGCTGATCCTCTTGGTCGCTGAGTGCCCCACCTTTAAAACTAAAAAAGAAAGTGGGTTGACTGGGACTCGAACCCAGAACCAATACCTTAAAAGGGTACTGCTCTACCATTGAGCTATCAACCCGTGGAGGAAAATTGCGGAGCACATCCATGCTCCGGAACAATCGATCAGTGATTATGCAAGAATCCAGCCTGACGGGAAGTTCATTTTCCAAGGGTTGCAGGACTTCGCTCAGTTACCGAACACGATCGCCCGGGACTGATGGACGACAACACGATCCTCAAGGTGAAGGCGCACACCGCGAGCCAGGGCGAGACGCTCGCAATCACGGCCGATCCTTCGCAGGTCGACCGGAGTATGGAAGTGCTCCACGTCGAGCACTTCCTGATGGATGATCGGTCCAGCATCCAATTCCCCGGTAGCGTAGTGACAGGTTGCTCCAATCAACTTCACTCCGCGGTCGTAGGCGCGCTTGTAGGGATCCGCACCCGCAAAGGCCGGAAGGAGAGAATGATGAATATTGATGATACGGTTGTGGTGCTCCAGGCAATACCAGTCGGGAAGGACCTGCATGTAGCGGCAGAGGACGGTCAACTCTCCCGAGACTTCACAGATTGCGTCGCTCATCCGGCGGAAGGCCAATTCCTTCGCGGGTTCCTCTCGCGGAATGGGGATATGGAGGAAGGGGATCCCCTCCTTGTCGATGACTCCCTTCAGGTCCCCATGATTGGAGACGACCAAGGGGATCTCGATATTCAGCTCCCCGGAGCGCCATCTCCAGAGCAGGTCGGCCAGGCAGTGATCCTCCTTGCTGACAAGAAGGACGGTCTTAACCGGCTTCGTGGCCTCCCGGAACGACCAACTGGCATTCAGTTCCCTGGCGACCGGAGCGAACGCATTACGGATCTCCTCGAGGGTGGTCTCCCGTTCGATTTCAAAGGCAAAGCGGGCAAGAAACCAATCGTTGATCTTGTCGGTGAATTGGTT
Source organism: uncultured Spartobacteria bacterium (assembly GCA_903826635.1). Taxonomy (GTDB): domain Bacteria; phylum Verrucomicrobiota; class Verrucomicrobiia; order Chthoniobacterales; family UBA6821; genus UBA6821. The sequence continues at coordinate 1,364 of CAIKFI010000072.1, forward strand.
GACCTCGGTAAAGCTCCCTCCCATCGAGGCAACGAAGTTCGTGATCCTTGCAAGAAGACCGACTCCATCGGGGCAATCGAGGATCATCAGGAACGAGTGCATGATTTCGATGAAGGGAAGATCAGGCGGGCAGAAGAGTCGTAATGAAGACTGGGTGGGAGAGGCTCTTTTCTCTTATTTCCAGAAAAAGAGGCTATTTCGTGCTAAGGGAATCAAGGGCCTTCTGGACCTCTTGGGCAGCGCCGCTTGTCTCGGCACTTAGGGAGGACCAGGCCAGTTTGCCATCCTTGATGAGGAAGGACTGACGCTTGGTCATCCCGACCACCGGATAGGTCGGAACGGCAAAGGCGGTCGCCACCTTCCCATCCGTGTCGGCAATGAGAGTGAACGGGAGATTCCTGTTCGCCTGGAACTTTTTCTGAGCGGCGGGTGTATCCTTGCTCACACCGAGGATTTGCAATCCCTTTGCATGGAGTCCCTCGTAGGCATCGCGCAGGGAACAGGCTTCAGCAGTGCATCCAGGGGTCTCGGCCTTGGGGTAGAAATAGACCAAGGTGACTCCCTTGGCATAGACATCAGAGAAGTTGATACTCTCACCATCCTGATTCACGGCAGTGATCTGTGGAGCCGGGGAGCCGATGGCCAAGGGATCGACGGACTGTGCGTTGGCGAATAAGGAGAGGAGGTTCATGGCAAGTAGGGTTAGGAGGAGCTGTTTCATGGCTGATTGATACCAGCCAAGGGAATGACTTCAAGAGTTTGGCTCTTTTCCCGAAAGGAAAAAAAAGACTTACTAGTAGGAATGTATGGGTTCCGGTTTATGAAATCACGGTTTATCAAGGGATCTGCATGCGGTGTGATCACCCTCATGATCCCGGTGGCCGTGGCGACATTGGTCGCATTAGTGATACTGGAGACATTAATGGGATGCCAGAAGTCCGACCCTGGAAATAAGGGTGTGAACAAAAGCACGGCATTTCTTGCAAGTCCGACTCCCCTGCTTGAGGGGCTCCTGATCGACGGTAAGCAGGTCTTCATCAGTCCGGAATTTTTCCCATTCACTTCATCGATCAAAGCCGATCAGGCTTCACGATTACCCTCTCAGTTGCCGTCGCAGATCCCCTCCCCCACGGAATGCCGGGAGGCTTGCGGAACCCCCGCCCTCTTTTACCGCCTGAACAGAGTCCGGCATTTCTCCTCGGTCTTGTTGGGAAGTGACCAGAGAAGCTTTCCCCTTGTTGCATCCCTTCTGAAATCTCCTCTCTGGAGGATCAAGGAGGTGAATCCTTGGGGTCTCCTCTTCGCTCCCATCACCTCGATCTCAGAGGCCCAAGCACTCTCTGCAACATCCAAAGTCACTTCCTTAACAACCTTCACCCCAACCTCCACCTTGGGTGACTGGCAGGTTCCTAATGATGAGGCTCTCGTCAAAGCATGGCCCAATTCGGAGGAGCGTGCCGAGTGGATGATAAGGACGGCCGGTGTGCTGATCGCAATCAACCAAACCTCCGAGGCAGAGAAACTTCTTCAATCGGCTGAAAAAACCCATCGACGGACTTCGGAGCTCCTGGAAGTAAAGGCTTCCCTCTCCGCGCTTAGGGGGCGCTGGGAAGAATCCAAAAACTTCGCGAGACAATCCCTGGGAAAAGATCACTCCAAGACCTCCGCACGGATGACCTTGATCCGGGCCTTGATTGAGACGGGTGATTCCAATGCGGCCCTGTTGGAATCCCGACGCCTGATGGAGGAGACTCCGCCCAATGAGGAAACTCTCTTTTTGCTGGCAAGGTCGGCCAATGCATCTGGATCCGCAGCCGAGGAAATCACCGCACTGGAAAAACTTGTCGAACTGGGTCGCAAAAAAAGCGAACCGTTGGGAGCCAGTCTTACCTACCTCGGTCAGGCTTATGGTAAAAACGGAGAGCGTGGAAACGCCATGAAAACCTTGCAAGAGGCTCTCCGATGCCCGGAACTCACCGATCCCCAACGCTCCATGATTCAGGAAATGATCGACCATCTGGGGATTCCATCCCTCCAATCCGGAAGGTAGGGAGATTTCCGCTTCGACTCTCCTTCCGTCACTGCTAATAGTAACCCATGAGTTCCCGAAAAAAGTCCTCCCAAAAGTCTCCTTCCGCAACGACTAAGCCGCCCTCTTCAGCTTCGTTGGAGCGCGCTCACTCCTCGATCCTCCTAGATGGTCCAAGCCGTGCTGCCAGCCGTGCCATGCTCTACCCTGTCGGCTTCAGTGAAAAGGATTTCAGTAAATCGATTGTCGGTGTGGCCTCGACCTGGAGTATGGTCACTCCCTGTAACATGCACATCGACGCCCTTGCGAGGGAGTCTGCCCTCGGGATCGACAAGGCCGGTGGGAAGGCGATCATCTTCAACACGATCACCATCTCCGACGGGATCTCGATGGGGACGGAGGGGATGAAATACTCTCTGGTCTCCCGCGAAGTTATAGCCGATTCCATCGAGACGGTGGCCGGTTGTCAGGGCTTCGATGGGATCGTGGCCATCGGCGGGTGTGACAAGAACATGCCGGCCTGCATCATGGCTATCGCCCGACTCAATAGACCTGCTGTTTTTGTCTATGGAGGAACCATCCTTCCGGGATGCCTCAATGGAAAACTCGTGGATGTCGTCTCGGTCTTCGAGGCAGTGGGACAGGAGGCTGCAGGAACGATCTCGGCCAAGGATCGCCGGGCTGTCGAGACCTGCGCAATCCCCGGACCCGGATCATGCGGCGGAATGTATACCGCCAACACCATGGCCTCCGCGATCGAGGCGATGGGGATGAGCCTCCCCAACAGCTCCGCACAGGCCGCGATCTCAAGCCACAAGGTCAAGGACTGCCGTGATGCGGGAGCCGCAGTGCTGAACCTCCTCAAGAAAGGAATCCGTCCCCTAGACATCATGACCAAGGAGGCCTTTGAAAATGCCATCACCGTCGTGATTGCACTCGGTGGATCGACGAACGCGGTCCTTCACCTGCTTGCAATCGCCCATGCAGCCGGAGTGAAACTCGTAATCGAAGACTTCACACGGATCGGAAAAAAGGTTCCGGTTCTGGCCGATCTCAAACCAAGCGGGAAGTATCTCATGTCCCAGCTTGTGGAGATCGGGGGCATCGTCCCGATGATGAAGGATCTGCTGGCTGCGGGACTCCTTCACGGCGACGTGATGACGGTCACCGGAAAGACCCTTCGTGAGAACCTTGCTTCCTTCAAACCCTATCCCAAGGGTCAGGAGATCATCCGTCCGATCGATAATCCGATCAAGAAAGAGAGTCATCTGGTCATTCTCAAAGGCAACCTCGCTCCCGGAGGTGCAGTCGCCAAGATCTCAGGTAAAGAGGGGCTTCGCTTTGAAGGGAGAGCCCGCGTGTTTGAGTCCGAGGAGAAGGCTCTTCAGGCCATTCTCGCAAAGAAGATCAAGAAGGGTGATGTCCTAGTGATCCGCTATGAGGGACCCAAAGGGGGACCCGGTATGCGCGAGATGCTCTCTCCCACCAGTGCAGTGATGGGTCTTGGTCTCGGCAAGGAGGTCGCTCTGATCACCGACGGACGCTTCTCGGGTGGCACCCATGGATTTGTAGTCGGGCATATCACGCCCGAGGCCTTCTTAGGTGGACCGATTGCCCTGATCAAGGAGGGTGATCTCATCACCATCGATGCCAACAAGAGAACACTCTCCCTGGATGTCACCGCTGCCGAGCTGGCCCGCCGCAAAAAGGCCTGGAAGCAACCAGTTCCCCGCTACCGCCGGGGTGTTCTTGCTAAATATGCCTCTCATGTCACGGACGCCTCCCATGGCGCAGTGACCGACGCAGGTCTGTAAAGACGGGGGGGCTCTCTCTGGAGAGCTCTCCCCAGACTCAGGCTTAGGGAAACTCCTTGGAGATCCGATCAAAAATGGTCGTGGCAAACTGGACGCGGGCATACCACTTGTAGTCGCCCGCGAT
>CAIKFI010000073.1 GCA_903826635.1 uncultured Spartobacteria bacterium
CTGCCTCCTTATCTTCTGATACATGGTGACTCTGATGTCACTGTCTCCATCCAACAGTCCCGTGATTTTCAACAGAAGTTAATAAGCTCCGGAAATGACTGCGATCTGATGGTCATTCCGGGAGGATTTCATGCTCTGGCGGATTGGCAAAAGTGCCTTCCTGACTATCAGGACAGGATGATTTCCTGGATTAAGGAAAAGCTCTCCCTTACCCAATAGGGTTCTCTTTGGCTGCCCGATGCAAGAGATCCCAAAAGGATGGAGAAATACACCACTTAAACAGGCTTAGACAACAACGCTCAGTCCTCCGTCCACCACGAGAAGGTGACCGTTGACGTAGTTGGCGGCCGGTGAGGAAAGGAAGATCGCGGCACCCACGAGATCCTCGACGGATCCCCATCTCCCCGATGGCGTGCGTCCACGGATCCACGAATCGAACTTCTCGTCCTGAACTAGGATCTTCGTCATCTCGGTCTCGATATATCCCGGGGCGAGCCCGTTGATCTGAAGATTGCATTTCGCCCACTCGGCGCACATCGAGCGGGTCAGCATTCTCAGACCTCCCTTTGCCGCGGAATAGTTCGCGATCGTCGGGCGAGCCAGGTCGCTCATCAGCGAGCAGACATTCACGATCTTGCCTTGGTTACGCTCGATCATTCCGGGAGCAACAGCTTGGCTTACCAGGAAGGCACTCGTCAGGTTGGTGTCGATCACGGCCTGCCAGTCGGCAAGTGTCATCTCCAGGAGAGGTGCCCTTCGGTGAATGCCGGCGTTATTAATCAGGATATCGATCGGCTTGCCTCCCTCGTTCAGGCTTGCGATGGCTGCTTTAACGGATGTTGGATCCGTCACATCGAACGCCGCACCCTCGACGCTGTGCCCCTCAGCGGTGAGTTGATGGATCGCGGTGGAGAGCTTCTCGGCAGACCGTCCGTTCAGGATCACCGAGGCACCGGACTCCGCCAGTCCCTTGGCAATGGCAAGGCCGATTCCCTGTGTGGATCCGGTGACAAGGGCTCTCTTGCCGTTGAGTGAAAAGCGTTCGAGGACTTTGTTCATGGAGGATGTTTTCCTAGGTAATATGTTCCGGGGCAATATCCAAACGCCTGACCTTCCCGATCAGCATGAAAAGCACGCCGGTTGCAATCGGTGCCAAGAGCCCTGCCGTGATCAGGATCGGGGTGTATGAGAATCGGTCCACGACCCATCCGGTGGTGAAGGTGAAGATCATGGCGCCGAGGCCGGCTGCCGTTCCCGCAAAGCCGGCAATCGAACCGACAGCACCTACCGGGAGGAGATCACTGGCCAGCGTCTGGACATTACTCACCCAGAACTGGAAGGCGAAGAGTGTGATGGCGATGCAGGCGAGTGCGGTGATCGGCGAGTCGACATAGGCTGCGGCAACTCCAGCGGGCAGGAGGGCTGTAGCGAAGAGGATCGCCGACTTTCGGGAATGGTTGACGCTCCAACCCCGCGTCATGAGATATCCCGAGAGCCATCCTCCCAGGAGAGCACCCACACCGGCCGCCAGGAAGGGCGCCCATGCCGAGGCGCCGATCTGCTTCATGCTGAAGTGTCGCACGTCCGAGAGATACTTTGGGAGCCAGTTCAGGTAGAGCCACCAGATCGGATCACCAAAAAAACGGGCCAGAATGATTCCCCAGACCTCCTTGCGTCGGAGGAGATTCCGCCACGGAATTAACAAATCATGGTTGCCCGACTTGCTTCCTTCAGTATGTTCGCTCTCCTCGTTACCTGTTTGGTATTCTTGGGATTCCTGGGATTCTTTTTCCATGCTCTTCGGGTAGATCGAGATCCAGGCCCAGAGCCAGAGAACTCCTAGAAGTCCCGTGAGCACAAAAGTCGCGCGCCATCCCACCGAGATCTGGAGCCAAATAATGAGGGGCGCAGCAAGAGCCGGGCCGAACGATGCCCCTGCATTGGCGATCCCCATCCCGAGAGCCCTCTCCTTGTTTGAGAACCATGCGGCGATCGTGCGTGTGGCTCCCGGCCAGTTACCCGCCTCACCAATCCCGAGAAGCCCCCGGAGGAATCCCAAGCTCAGGATTCCGGTCACCGCCGAGTGGGCGACCTCGGCCACGGACCAGATCGAGATGGCCAAGGTGTAGCCGATCCTGCTGCCGACCTTGTCAAAGACACCTCCCCAGAGCCACATCGAGAGGGCGTAGGCAAAGAGGAAGCACGATCCCACGGCCCCGTATTGCGTGTTGGTCATCGAGAGATCCTTGCAGAGGACCGGTGCCATCACTGAAACCGTCTGACGGTCGATGTAGCTCACCAGGGTCGCGCAGAAGATCAGTCCGATCACCACCCACCTCAGGTTATTGAGAGGGGGAAGATGAGTGGAAACAGCGCCCGACTTACAGAGCGGTTGCTCCCTACCCTGCGGGCGGGGGATCATGAAAAAGGGAGGAAGTGTGGGGGGGAAGTAGGTGACTTGGCGATTTTTTGGACGGGGGAACTTACTTGAACTTATCCCTCATCGCTTGGAGGCCGGGTATTCCTGCCATCAGGTGGGTGTGTGCCGGATCAAAGTATTGGATGAGTGAGCGTTGGTGCTTACCCACAAGAATCGTAAAGATATATCCCTCGTGTCCTGGTGAGGTCGCCGTCGGGTGGTGTCCCTTATCTACGAGGAAAGTATCCCCGTTCCGCGTCATCACGACCTGGGCTTCACCCTCCGGCTGGTAGCAGAATTGGGCCCCGAATCCCGTCTCCGGTCGGAATCTGTAGTGATAGATCTCTTGGAAATCAGTCTCCTCAGGCGGACACTCCGTATCGTGCTTGTGTGGGGGGTATCCCGACCAGCATCCTGGGTCGGCATAGAGTTCGCTCACGAGAAGTCTGCTGCAACGTCCGGCGCCATTGTGTCCCAGGATATGGAAAATCCTGCGGCGGGTGTGGGTTTCCACCGATCCGACATCGACGCACTCCACCTCCTCGGGGGTGATACGGAATGGAGGGAAGGATTCGTGGGATTTTGCCCCGCCAACAGCCACTTCAGTGTTTGGTTTCCTCGCGGTGACCCTGATGGTCGAGCCTATCCCTGCATAGACCGAGTCAGCCGGTCCGGACCAGATATTTTCACGCACACCGACCGATAAAAACTCCTCGGAACCGACCATAATGTCAGCTTGCCCGGAGAGCACCACGAGGGCCAATTCGTGACCTTGTTCCGTGATGAGGAGTGTCTCGCCATCTTGCGGACGCAGGAGACGGAACGAGCAGAGGTCGGTCGGGGTTTTATCTGCGGGAACGATCTGAAGGTCCGATCCTTGAGTTCTATTGCGAATGAGCTGAGGCATCCAAAGAGGCGACCATATTTGGTGGGAAGAAACAAGTGCTGTGACTGGGGCTCATTTGTAAGCTCACAAACGGCCTGTTCCATCCTGTCATCAGACCAGCCTAGTTTTTGAGACATGTATATGGTCCGTTCTTTGAGATACCAGCACACGCCGGACCTCCAATAATTTGGTCCTTAGAACGCGAACCTCCATTCGAAGGTAAGCGACTTCTAGGCAAGTGTTCTTGACGAACTTGTATGTTACAAAGAATGCGACACCAGTAGTCAGGATAGGGGTGAATAAAATAAGCGTAGTAATGATCATATTGAATAGTTCCTACCGCAAAAGTCGTGTTTCAACGGGGTCTCGGTGAGGGTGGCAATAAACTCGATGATTCAGTCGCTCATCACTTGATCTCGGGCGAAGGAACAAGGCATAGCTCCTCTCATTGCGGAGAAGCCAGATTTCCTTATCGCTAGGTGGATATTTGGTTCAGGGTGAGTCCATCCCAGACACTTGGTTAGCTCGGTGCACTGACCCCTGATCATCCTAGGCTTGCCTAGGGGCCTTCCGATTGGCACGCTCGGAATTATAGATTTTAGGGCAGTTAGCTCAGCGGTAGAGCGGCTCGCTTACACCGAGTTGGTCGGGGGTTCGATTCCCTCACTGCCCATGTTCTGCTGAAGCATGCGGTTGCGTGTTAGAGTTGATTGAGGGTTCGGTCGATGAAGAGTGTGTTCAGATTGGTCTCCAGGTTGGTGATCGCGGCATCGATGACCTTGAAAATCGCCGCCCGTTGTGAGGCATTGCTCAAGTCCAGCGTGACGCTTGAGGTCAGTCCATTGGAGGCAAGGGCCTGATTGAAGGCCGCCGTGGCCTGGGCCGCAGAAATGTAGTTGTAGTTTCGCGAGCCATCAACATAGGCCAGTGTCCCGAAGACATTGTTAAAGACGGACCCCAGCGTGCTCAGCGGAATGGCAACATGTGTGCTGGCCGTTGAGACTGTGCTCAGGTTGCTGTATAAGGGCGTTGGATTGGCGTAGAGTTGATCCAGGTAGCTCCGGATCTGGTAGGGGTATTGTTGGTATGTGTCGCCATTCCAGGCGTTGGTGAAGCTGTTGAACGAGCTGACGGTGGCTGCTGTTGATCCCACGCTTGCGTTCACGTCCGTGACGAAGAGTTGGGCGTAGTAGCCGGCGTTGTAAGCGACATTCAGGAGAATATCCAGCTGGCTGCCGGGCAGGCTCTCAAAGGATCCCAGGGCGGAATCCAATGAGGGCTGCCAGGGGGGAGTCCATCCGTAGTTTGTTGAGGACCATGGTGTATTCAAGGTCGATCCTCCCACATACTGGAGTGCCAAATAGTCGTTCACGTGGAAGTAGGCCGTTAGCATCGGACCGTAGTATTTGTTGTTGAACGAGGCCGGCGTCGCCCTTGTGTATTGGGTGGCGGCGTTGCTCATCGTGTATCCGATATTCTTTTGGATCGCCATGTAGTTGATCAGCGAAAAACCCTGGGGTGCATAGGTTCCTGCGACCATATCGACGGCATAATTATTGATTTGGTAGGGGCCACCCTGTCCGGCTCCCATCACGGCCTGCTGATTCGGTGATGGGTCGATGAGGGGACTCGAGTTGGTGTAGTATTCAGTAGCGATGTTCTCCTGAAGGAGTTGTGCCATGATCGAGCCATAGAGATAGTCCTGGTTGAACTGAACATTCGGAGTCACTTCCTTGATGAGATGTCCATACATGACCCCCGCAATGACGTTCGCCATGATCAGGTCGGTATAGTTGTCACCTTCCAGGGTCATGAAATCCCCGATCTGGCCGTTATTGTTGGTCCCGAAGGTGTAGTGGAAGTTGATGGTCCCGGTAGTCGTTACCGATCCGCCACTTGGGAAAGGAGTCGGAACTGGTGTTGATACAGGTATGGGTGAGGGCGTTGCCGAGGGAGAAGGCGAAAGACTAGGTGAAGGCGTTGCTGTTGGTGAGGGAGTTGGTGATGCGCTGGGTGCAGGGGTCGCCGTTGGAGAGGCACTGGGTGAGGGTGTTGCTGTCGGGGTCGCAGTCGGTGTAGGAGATGGCGTCGTGCCGCCCGTAGATCCGAAGAGTGAGACCGCCTCGGTGCCGATCGTGGCAGGAGTGGCCGTCATCGCCGTCCCTCCGGTTGCTGTCGTCACCGCAACGGAGTTGGTGAGGAGGAGATCCCAGACCATCAGCCCGTCGTTCGTGTTCACGTTGACCGTATTTCCAAGAATATGGGTTCCCAGACGCTGGACAGAGTAAGGGAGGTTAAGAGCGTTCTGGTATTGGTCC
>CAIKFI010000074.1 GCA_903826635.1 uncultured Spartobacteria bacterium
ATCTCGGCAGGTGCTGCAGGTCTTGCCAACTCCAATAGCATCACCGTAGGCAGTGGGGCCAGTGTCGTGATGGCTGCGTCAGGAAACAGCTGGACCGTGACGGGATCAATCAGTGGCCAAGGGGCCGTCGTGAACGACGGAACCGGGACGCTGACCCTGGGGGCCTCCAACAGTTACAGCGGCGGGACCACTCTGAATGGTGGCATCATAGTTGCCGGCGATAACTCCTCGTTTGGCTCCGGATCCATTGCCGTGGCAACCAATACGACGATTCAGGCTGGCTCTGCCACTCTGACGACCGAAAACATGATGTCTGTCTCTCCGGGGCAGTCGGTAGTCCTTGATACTGCGGGTAATAACTGGACCCAATCGGGAGCAGTCATCGGGAGTGGTGGGGTTGTGGTGACGAACTCCACGGGGAAAGGTGTCCTGACGGTAACCGCCTCCAACGGCTACACAGGCACAACCCTGATCTCCTCCGGAACGCTTCAGGTGATCGGCTCGCTCAACGGTAGCGGCACGGTGACGATCTCACAAGGGGCCTCCCTCACGGGGACAGGATCCGTGGGGAATGTCTCCGTTACCTCCGGTGCTACGGTCTCAGCCGGGAACAGCAACAATGTCGGATCGCTGACCATGAGCAGTGCGATCTGGAGCGGCGGGGGCAATCTCAATGAAAAGATCCTGAATGCCTCGGGAACTGCCGGGGTGGGATATGATTCCCTGGTGATCACCGGGGTCTTGAACCTCAACGCCCTCTCTCAGGCGAATCCATTCAACATCAACCTCTGGTCTCTTTCCGGCACAAATCCCTCGGTCGGTGGATTGGCCCAAGGCTTTGACGCCAATGCCTCCACGAACTGGTTAATTGCCAGCGTCTCAGGGGGGATTACGGGATTCTCCACCAACGAATTCACCATCAACACATCCGCCACAAACGGAACTTCGGGATTTGCCAACGGGCTCAACGGGAAGTTCGGCATCGCGACCAACGCCTCGGGGCTCGTGCTGACCTACACGACCGCCTTCATTGCCTCCACCGGATCGACCTGGAGTTCCGGGTCCGGGAATTTGAGTTCTGACACTGGTGTCACCAACGGATCGGGATTGGTGTTTTCGGGGCCCGGAGGTTCCGTGACGAATAATGCCGCGGTCACCAACCTTGCATCGATCACGTTCAGCAACACCGCGGGTAGTTACACATTCAGCGGGACGGATATAACGCTCGGATCAGGAGGTCTTGCCAACAACTCCACCAATGCCCAGACCATCAGCACTACGCTCACGCTGGGCGCTACGGAGACATTCACCGCAGGGAGTGGGAGCCTGATCCTTGCCGGGCTCATTACCAATGCCGGCAAGACCCTGACACTGAGCGGAGCATCCAATACGAAAATCACCGGGGTCCTGAGTGGGGCAGGTGGACTCACCGGAGCTGGAACAGGGACCCTGATCCTATCCGGTGCCAACCTCTTCACCGGTGGTGTCAATCTCTCCTCGGGTTCGCTTCTTCTCGAGGGCGGGGACAACCGTCTGTGGACGAATTCCTCGCTCACTCTATCCGCCGGGACGACCGTGAACCTCTCCACCAACAGCCAGCAACTCTCCTCGGTTAGCGGAGCTGGAATGGTCACCGGATCTTCGGGAACCTTGACGATCGCCACGACGAATGCCGTGACGTTCAACGGGTCCGTGACTGGGGGATTAAGCCTGGCAAAAAACGGGGGGGATACCCTCACACTCGGTGGATCCAATAGTTACAGCGGCGGCACGACGATCAATGCCGGCACGCTGGTGCTTGGGAATGCCAACGCACTGGGAGCCTCCACCAACTCACTGGCTGTCAGCGGAACCCTCAACCTGGGATCCCGGACGATTACTCAGGGATCGGTGACTCTCTCAGGTGGAACGATTTCCGGCGGCACGCTTTCGGCGACCAATGTCGCCCTTCAGGGTGGAAGCATCTCCGCAAACCTGACCGGCTCAACGGGAGTCACGCAGAGCTCCGGCACCTCGATCCTCGCTGGAAGCAACAGCTTCACGGGAGGGGCAACGGTGAATGGCGGAACCTTGGTTGCGTCCAATGCTTCTGCCTTGGCGGGGGGCTCTGTTTCCGTCAATGGGGGAACCTTGAATCTAGGGTCCATTGCAGAGCGGGTGACTTCCGTAAGTTTGGGGAATGGAACGATCACCGGAAGTGGTCTTTTGACGGAGTCGTCTTTCACAGCCACCAATACCGGAACGGCCCTTGTCACCGAGTCTTTCGGTGGTTCCGGAGGATTCTTCCAGAACGGAGCCGGAACAACCACGCTGACCGGATCCAATAGTTTCATCGGGGGAACCCTGGTGAATGCGGGGACTCTTGTGGCTTCCAATACCAATGCGCTGGGGGCTTCCAATGCCATGGTGACGGTTGCTGGGGGTAACCTGGATTTGGCTGGTATCAGCCAGAAGTTCGGCTCGGTGACCCTGACCTCGGGTTCGATCACCGATGGAACCGTGATTGCAACCTCCGGGGTTACGGTCAACGGAACCAATCCCACCACCATTGCGGCCAGCCTTGGCGGTACAGGCGGTCTGATCAAGTCGGGGAGCGGAACGCTGAGTCTCAACACGCAGATGCCCGTGGGATCCGTTTCGGTTGCCTCGGGAACCCTTCAGAGTATCTCTTCAGTGGTCGGTGCAGCCGTCAATACGTCCGGAACCGTTCGCGTTGGAAATGGCGGTGTGTGGACGAACGGCGGTCTCATGACGGTGGGTGGCTCTGGAAACGGAACGCTGACCGTATCCTCGGGAGGTGTGGCCCTCTCCTCGGGAGTGCTCATTGCGTCGAACTCGACTTCCCGGGGGACGGTGATCCTGGGCGACTCCAACGGGGTCGGGAATCTCTCGCTCGGCGGAGGCACCGTGACCTTCGGGGCCGGTAATGGAAACCTGATCTTCAACCAGTCGGGCCAGACGACTCTCTCCAATCAGATTGTCAGCAGCTCCCCGGGCAAGGGAACCATCACCAGTTCTGGAAGGGGCACCACGACGATCAGTGGCAATAATTCGACCTATTCGGGAACGACCTATCTGAATTCTGGGACGGTGGTGCTCGGTGCCAATGCGAACTTGGGTGGATCCGTGAATATTGCCGGCAAGTCCTCCGTCCTGGCTCTGAATGCAAATTCCTCGTTAAGTGGGAACGGAGCCACTGCCGTGGCCGGTCTTCTATTAGACAATTCGGGGCAGGCATTCACCTCTAGCATCCGTGGATCCGTGGCGCTGGCACCTACCGGAGTGCTTCAGAAAACCTACTCCGGAGGATCCTCTGTGGCGGGATTCGGTGCAGGTATCGGCGCTGGCAAGAAATTCTCCATCTTAGCCGGCACAGTCACGGCGGATACAACCCTCAGCGCCTCCTTGGTCAGCGGTTCCCTAAACTTCAAGGGGACTTTCAATAATCCAGCGGTTCTCTCCATCACCGATCCCTCCTTCAGTGCGATCAAGAACACGATCCAATGGTATAATCCGATTACCTCGAAATGGGTCAATACGATCCAAGGCAATGGTCAGGGTGGGGCGGCACCTAATGTCACGACCAGTGCCATTACCTCGATGCTTGGAACCACCAATGCGAAGCTGTGGGGGAGTTCCGGCTTCCGGGGAAGTTTCAATACCTTCCTGATTGATGTCCCGAGCCTGAATCTGCCGAATGGTTTGGCCTCCCTGAATGCATTGGGCACTGCTATGATCAATACAGATCTTCTGTCCATCATGGGAGCTTATGGCTACGACTCAACGACACACTCCGCATGGGCCGTCATTGATCATAACAGTCTCTTCAGTGGCGGTGGCAGTGGTATCACAAGCGGTCTCCGTGCTGCTGCGCTCAACGATGCCGGAGTGGTGGCCGACCTCTCGGTGTTTAACGGTTCTCAAGGTAGTGGCAGTGGCGGCGGCGGTGTCCAAGTGGTTCCGGAACCGGGGACTTGGGGATTGATCATTCTGGGAGTGATGGTTCTGCTCGTAGCGGCAAGAGCCAAACGCCGGGTGATTCAAGTTCAACAGAGAAGCGTCCGTTGATCCGTAGGGGTTTGATCTGAAATGAGTCACCAGGTTCACAGTCCCAGAGTGCTTGCTGCTGGCGTGCGCCTGCGGCCTCTTGGTGCCGATTCATCCTTAGTGCGTTCGATCCACTCCCGATCCATGCCGTTCTCCATCCGAGTCCTGGCAACAGCTTTAACGACCTTGCTTTTTTTCACGTCCAGTCCAGCGCTCCTTGCCATGACGGCGAGTCAGGCTTTCGGAGGAGCTGGTGCGGGGGCAGGCGGAGGAAAGGGGGGCGCCGCCAATTTAAATAATGCAGGTGCCGCATCGGCGGCACTGACAGCAGCCCGAGCCCAGGCCAACTTGAAGAGAACCGATGCCGCCGTGGCCGCCATGAAGGCATTCCAAACATCAGCCCGACGACTCTTGCCTGATTCCTCACTTGTGAAGAACGGCTTAGCGGCGGGATGGCTTGATCCCTACAACCCCACGGCGAAAGTGGACGCCCACCAAGTTCCGGTCACATGGAGCGGAATCAATTCCCTCAAGCAGACAGGCAATACGGTCGACATTACCCAAGGGAATCAGAATGCCTATCTCTACTGGAATAATTTCAGTGTGGGACCGCAGACCACGGTCAACTTCGACCAGAGCAAAGGGGGGAAAGATGTCGGGAACTGGATTGCCTTCAACAAGGTCATGGGGACCGCCAATCCGACCCAAATCTTCGGATCCATCACAGCGCAGGGCCAAGTCTATATCCTCAACCAGAATGGAATCCTCTTTCACAACGGATCCCAGGTAAACACTCATTCTCTGGTCGCTTCCACGCTACCGATCAATGGGAATCTCGCGGGGGATTCTCTGGATGGAATCACTGCCCGCGGTATTGCCAATAATCCAGACTACCAGTTTCTCTTCTCCGCCCTGCCGGTATCAGGAGGGCAAAACGGGCCCACCCCAACCTTCAACCCAGCGCTGGCAGCAGTTGGATTGAGTTCTAAGTTGGGGGACGTGACCGTGGAAAAGGGAGCAACCATCAATTCTCCGGTTAACAGCGCCCATACAGGGGGCCTTGTGGCACTCATTGGGCCTCATGTCGAGAATGACGGAAGCATCAGCACTCCCAATGGACAAACGATCCTTGCAGCAGGATTGCAGGTGGGGCTGACGCCTCATCCCTCCTCGGATCCCAGTTTGCGTGGTATGGATGTTTACGTGGGAAAGGTCACGGATCCATCCATCGGCACGATTTCCCTCCACTCTGGGACCGTTGAGAACAAGGGGTATTTAGGGATCATGGAAGGTGATCTCACCATGGCTGGTTCGGCAGTCTTACAGAATGGTGTCATTGACAGCAGCACCTCGGTTTCGCTCAACGGCCGGATCGATCTTCTGGCGAACTACAATGCCTCCTACAATGCCTCCTACAAGTCCGACGGAACACAGGGGCAGGCCATCCTTTACAAGGACACGGGGTTGGTCCTGATGGGGGAGGGCAGCACGATGAGGATTCTGCCCGATTGGAGCAGTCGTGAAACGGTGGCAGGGAGCAAGCTGGCACTCAATTCCACGATCTCGATTCAGGGTAAGAACATCGAGATGGCGAGAGGATCCCTGATTCAGGCGCCTGGGGCGATCGCGACAAGTGGGGCTGTTTCGGAGACGGGCGCGTCACTTCCCACGGGGATCATGGTGCAAGCGGGCAACTGGTTTGACCCGGGTACGCATATCCTTCAGTTTGCCTACACCGACGGGGGGATATCGATGGGTGCGGGTGCCGTCATTGATGTCTCGGGATCGACGGGAGTTCAGGTCGACAGCACTCAGAACTTCATCGATCTCCAGTTACGTGGAGCCGAGCTTTCCAACAGCCCGTTGCAGCGCAACGGTTCTGTCCGGGGTAAGAGTCTTACTATCGATAGCAGGATCACCGGGACGTATAACGGCCAATATTGGATGGGCACTCCGCTCGGAGACGCTACGGGGTTCGCTGGATTAATCCAGCGAACCGTGGGCCAACTTACAGAGCAGGGGGGCACCGTCTCACTTAACGCAGGCAACTCCTTCGCGATGGCGACTGGCTCGACCATCAATGTTTCGGGAGGATGGGCGCAATATTCCGGCGGCACCTTCACCACCACCGAGCTGATCTACCAGGGGCACTTGGTCAATATTTCCCAGGCTACGCCAGACCGTACTTACAGCGGCGTCTATTCGAGCGGCGCGACCGTCGAGTCATCTGACAAATGGGGAGTCAAGCGAACTTATCAATCGCCCCTTGATCCGACACTCTCTCGTTATGAAGCTCCCTACATCAGTGGAGCCGGAGGGGGTAGTATCTTGATCCAGGCACCAAGGGTTCATCTCAATGGCAGTCTTGATGGAACTACGGTTGTGGGTCCCAAACAAGTCCGGGCGACGGCGACCCTTAGTAGCCTGCCGGAAAGCTCGTCATTCAACCTGAGCATTGTGGGGCAATCCGCTTCAGGTTCCGCGATCACGACGGTTTCGGCTGATCCCGTTCCGTGGGTTCTTAATTCCGATTTGACTTCGGAGGGCTTTGGACGATTGAAAATCCTCAATCATGACGGGAGTATCGTTCTTCCCGACGGGGTTGTGCTGAATGCCGGAATAAACGGTGATATCAACCTGGAGGCTGCAAACATCCGGATTGCCGGGCAGATTCTCGCCCCCGGAGGGCAGGTATCGCTGACTGCTGATCTGGCTCCTTACAGCGTGCTTAATCAAGTTGCGTCCTTGCCCACACCAACGACATCCTCTGTGGAGGATGTCGTGAATCAAAACGGGACGCCGACCTATCAGTCAGGCTCCCAAGCACTTTTCAATCTGGATGGCACGCCGGCCAAACACCTGAGATCAGGCATCGTTCAGGTCGGATCCTCAGCTGTGGTAAGCACTGCAGGGAACCTATCGAGTGTTGCACCGAATGCCGGGGAAAGCATTGAACCGATCGCGCTGAATGGTGGTCGGATCAACATCACCGGTTATCAGACCCGCTTGAACAAGGGGGGCCTCCTCGATGTCTCAGGAGGGGCCTTGTTCCAAGGTTCCGGAAATTCATCGTATGGCAACGCCGGATCCATTTCCGTATCCGGAGGCCAGGATGCCGTTATCAAGACCATTGACAAAGGATCCGTGGAGCTGGGTTCCACATTAAAAGGATTCTCGGGATTGGGCGGCGGCGGATCTCTCGCCATCACGGCGCCAGCCATTCAAATCGGGGGCAAGACTCCGGACTCAAGAGTGCTGCTCATTTCTCCCGAACTTTTCAGCCAGAGCGGATTCAGTGGCTATGATTTCTCGGGAATCGGTCTTGAGAGTTCCGTTTCACAAACAGATTTTATTCCCGGGATCCGGATCGCGAGCGGAACCACGATTCATCCAGAGGTCCTCTCCACGATCATCATGCCCACCTCCACGGGGTTTTTGTTGCAACCCTATGCCCAACCGGTCGGCTTGAGTCCGGTTGTGAATCTCTCCTTGAAAGCCCTGGGATTAAGCGATGGTTCCCGGGCTTCAGGTCAGCAACTGTTGGTTCGCGGAGACCTGGTCGTGGAGTCGGGTGTGAACATCACGCTGAGTCCCCAGATCTCGATGATCGGGAATATGCCTATCGCTAAATCGGGATCTCTTTCACTGGCCGGAAACAGCGTGGCCGTCCTGGGTGATCTTGCGGTTCCCGGAGGCTCCATCTCCATCAAGGGAGCCTCATCATTTCCTCAAAATGTCATAACTCCCGATGCCCCGTTGGTATCCGTTGACCTAGCCTCGTCGGCAAGGCTTTCGACGGCAGGCGAGGCGCTCTTCCTGAATGACCCAAGTAGGGCGCGAAGCACTTTTGGCGTGGTGATTCCCGGTGGGGTGATTTCCATCAGTGGGAATCTTGTGGCCGAATCTGGATCGGTATTGGATGCCTCCGGTGCTAGCTCTTTGTGCGACTTGCTCCCCTATCAAGTGGGAATTCAAATTGGGACCGGGGTGCAGCAAAATTCCACCACTTACCGTGTCGATTCCTCCGGTGGTTCCATTGCCCTTAGCGGAGCTCAATTACTCTATACCGATGCCACTCTCATTGCGGCCAGCGGCGGAAGCACCGCGCCTGGAGGAAGCCTCAGTCTCTCCTCCGGCACATTTTCCGGAGGCGTGACGGATTTCAATCTCTGGTTGAGCCAACATGGAAAGACCATTCCAAGTGCGTTCCGATCCTCTGGAACTTCAGCTGTCGGTCAGGAGGTGGCGGATGGGCATGGTAACTCCTCGGGAGGAGGGCACCTTGCGGTTGACTCGTTCCATGCGGGAGGATTCGACTCGATTTCGCTGGGAGGCAATATCCTTTTTCAGGGGCCCGTGACCCTCAGTGCCCCTCAAAGTCTCCGGGTTGCCACGGGAGGGGTGCTTTCAACGGACTCCTTGTTGAGTCTTCGTGCTCCCTATGTCTCGCTGGGAACGCCTTTTTTGGCCCCCATTGCCCCGGGGAGTTTAGCGCTCTCGACGGTTTTTGGAACTTCCACGACCCCGATTTTTGCACCTCCCACTTTTGGAACCGGACAACTTGAAGTCACGGCTCAACTGATAGACATCGGTAATCTCTCATTAAAAAATATTGCCAAGGCAAGGTTGAGTGCAGCGGGAGGTGCAATTCGAGGGGATGGAACCTTTGCGATGGCGGGGAATCTGGAGATGAATTCGGCGATGGTCTATCCGGCCTCGGGCACGAGATTCACGGTTGCAGCCTACAATCATGACCAATCCAGCGGGCAGGCGCTCTCCTCGGGTGGAATTCAAGGATCCGTGACGATCAACCAATCGGGTAAGATGGCGCAACTGCCTCTCTCCGCCGTGGGAGTTCTTTCGGTCTATGCCGATACCATTTCTCAAGGGGGCACTCTCCTCTCACCATTCGGCACGATCAATCTGGGAAATAATGGAAGTAGTGTTCCACCATGGGACCCGGTTTCTGGACTCACGGTTCCCACGACTCAGAATCTCGATTTGTCTGCCGGAAGCACGACATCGATTTCCGGGGTGGATGCCAGAACAGGGGCTGTGGTTTCGCTCCCATATGGGACTTCGGTTGATGGAACAACCTGGGTGGATCCCTCCGGGACAGTCATTACCACAACAGGGCTTCCCTCCAAATCCATTCAACTCGGAGCCAAGAATGTTAACACGGAGAGAGGGGCTGTCATCAACCTTCGCGGAGGTGGGAATCTATTTGCCAGCGAATGGGTCTCCGGAATGGGTGGAACAATGAATTTGCTCGGGAGCTCCTCCGGGCCATGGAGTTCTTCCGCCGGTTATCAGGCTGGCGATCTTGTGAGTTACAATGGATCCACTTGGTCCGTGCGACAGGCCAACTCGGGTGTTCAACCGGTGATCGGACCCTATTGGTCAAAGCTTCCCCAGTATTACGCGATCATTCCCGGATATCAGGCAAAATATTCGCCGACAGGCTACGCCGATGGATCTCCTGCGGTTGGCTCCCAAGTGAAAATTGCGGAAGGAGGAGGACTGGCCGCCGGCACCTATACCCTTTTGCCGGCAAGTTACGCCACACAACCCGGTGCATTTTTAATCAGTCCCACTTCTTCATCCGCTCCGATTACCGGGTCAGTCAACCAACCCGATGGAACCGTCATTGTATCGGGCACCCAGATCAATGGTCTGGATACCGCAGTCGCCACACCAACGACAACCACGCTCTTTCAACTCCTTTCACCTGCAGCAATTGCCGCACGGGTCGAGTCTTTGCAACTGAACGCTGGTAGATTCTTTGCATCAGTGCCCACCTCGTCGCGGACGGAAAACGCCGGCAATCTCACGTTCAAGGCCACCTCGTTGTTAACGCTCAACGGGGTGGTCCTTGGTAAGGCTGCTTCGGGGGGAATCGCCGCGACCATTGATATCAGCGCCCCTGGCACCATTGAAATCACATCGGATGGGAGCGGCGGAGAGGCTGGGAATATTGTTCTGGGGGCCTCTCAACTTGCCTCCTGGAGTTTTGGAAGTCTGTTAATCGGTGGATCACGCGAAGCCTCCAAGAACGGCCTGACTCCGCTTAGTGTCAGCGCCGAAAAGGTTGTGATGGATGCGGGCACGGCCCTTAAAGGAAATGACATCATCCTAGCCGCCAATGATGCCATTACCCTGAAATCCGGAGCCTCCATCCAAGCCGAAGGAAACGGAGTCGCTCCCGACCCTAATCTTACGGATGCCGGCAATGGCGTCCTGCTACGAGTCAGCAGTGACCGATCGGACACCTTTACCCGTAGCGGGGTCTCCTCGCAGGAGATCCAGCAGGCCCTCAGGGATGGCAATGGAAATCCAATCACCCCGTCATTGACGCTGGAGAATGGATCCTCTCTAGGGGGTAACAGCGTGATGCTGGATTCCAGTGCCTCGGCCTCGATTTCATCCACCAGCCTGCTGAACTCCAAGGTGATTGAACTGCATTCAGGAGGCATCGCGATCTTGATGGATCCCGCCCTGACTGCGGCAAATCTTGATCCCGCCGATGCGCATAGCCTTGTTCTTGCAGGATCAACGTTATCGGGCATTGAGAACGCAACGGCCCTCACGCTCAGCAGTTATTCCACGATGGACTTTTATGGGGGAGGTTCCTTCGGATCCAGCGCCCTCACGACACTCCAACTCCATGCCGGAGAAATCCGGGGATTTGATCTTGAGGGATCATCCCTTTCTCTAAGCGCGCATAACGAGATCCATCTTGATAATGCCCTGGGAGTGATTGCTCCCGGCCCCGCCACCGCTACGCCTGATGGGATACTTGAGCTGAATGCCGCGACGATTTTCACAGGGGCCAATACCGTTGCAATCGACCAATTTTCCCATGTCTCGATGAATGCCACGGGTGAGTTGGTTGGCAATGCAAAAGGGGGACTGTCCGTGGGGACCGAAGCAAACCCCACGGATCTCTCGGTGACGACTCCCCTTCTCACTGGCACTGCGGGCTCCTCAATCATGCTGAAGGCGTCGGGAAACCTTGAACTGCAGTCGCCTGACAGTGGCTATGCGACGCCTGCGACCGTGGATCCGGGATTGGGTGCAAAGTTAAGCCTGCAGGGAAGCTCCGTTACCATAGACACCTCAATAAACCTCCCGAGTGGAGCCATTTCCGTCGAGGCCAAATCTGGCGATCTGATCGTGGGTGGTCAAGGGAGTGGGCTCTTGAATACGGGTGGGACAAGCAGATCGCTTTTCAATGTGACCAAATACACGGATGGAGGTAGCATTGCCCTCTCTTCTGACATTGGGAATGTCGTCTTGGCCTCCGGGACGACGCTCAATGTGAGCGCCCAGCCGGGAGCCGGTTCTGCCGGAACCCTCTCGGTGAACGCTCCCAGTGGCTTTTTCACAATCGACCCGAATGCCACGCTATCGGCAAATGGGGGAAGTGGTGGAAAAAATGGTTCTTTCACCATGGATGTGGGCTCCCTTGACCCGAGCGGAGGAAACCTTTCCCTGATTTCCTCGATCGCCCCGTCTCTTAACAGTGCTGGATTTACCCAGGCGCTTTCCTTCCGTATCCGAGATGGCGATGTCGCCGTGGAGACTGCCGTCATGGCTCATCAATTTTCGCTCGTAGCAGATCAAGGTTCGATCGATGTGACCCCCAACGGTGTTATTAACGCCTCTGGTGTGGCGGCCAATGGCGACGGTGTCTTGACAGGGGGGGCAATCTCTTTGATTGCAAGCGGCAGTGTGATTCTCGAGCCCAATTCCGGACTCTCGGTTCGTGCCGATAATTTCGACTCCGCAGGCAAGGGGGGATCGGTCTTCCTGAGCGCCGGAGCATCGGTTCATGGGGCGACCGACCCCACTGCAGCTCTGGATCTCCAAACGGCTTCCACAATCGATCTGGGGGTAAATGCCACTCCTGAAAGAATCGACCAACTGGGAGGCGTCCTTCGTCTGAGGGCCCCCCAGACGGCCGACGGATCCGATCTTCAGATCAGCCACATGGACTCCAGCATTACCGGCGCCTCCAGCATTGCGCTTGAGGGTTACAAACTCTACGACGTCACGGGGACTTCCGGTGAAATCACCCAGTCTCTGAGGGACACGATCGCCTCGGATGCACAAACTTTCTTCGGTGCACCCGGTGTCAATTCTGACACAGCGGCCTCCATTCTTAACCGATTGACGGCCAATCAGGACTCCTCCATAAGCTCGCTTCTCAATCTCTCTCCGGGTGTCGAAATCCTCAATCAGTCGGGTAATCTCATCCTGAACACCGATTGGGATCTCTCCATGCTTCGCACCGGGGTGAATGCCGCTCCTGGCTTCCTCACGCTTCGGAGTTCAGGCAGCGTTATCTTCCACGCCAGCTTAAGCGATGGATTCTCAGACAGTTCCTACTCGGCGACGCTTCTACCGCAGAATCAAAATCTTCCTGTGAACTTCCAGTCCTGGTCCTATCAGGTTACGGCTGGAGCCGATTTTGGTTCCGCTAGCCTGGCAATAGTCAATCCACCGGCCCAACTGGTTGCCGCCAAGTCTGGAGAGGTGCTTCCGCAATCCGGAAATGTGGTCCTTGGGGTCAGTTTAAACGGTCAGAATATTGATCAAGTTGGTGGACTGAATGCCGTAACTGCAAACACACTCTCTGGATATTACCAAGTGATTCGCACGGGTTCGGGGGATCTTTCCATCAACGCCTCGGGGGACCTGCAACTCTGGAACCAATTTGCATCAATCTACACGGCGGGCGTGCAAGTCACGGACCCGACACTTCATGGCACCTTTGACTTGCCTTCACCCCGCCTGAATAAAACGGAGCAGGCCAACGCTTCTCTCGGAGCACTTCAACAGCAGACACCCTACAGTCCGCAGTTCAGTTATTCGGGCGGTAATATAGCCATTTTTACCGGTCAAAATATCACTCACTTGACACTCGATTCCCAAGGGAATCCGATCGCTGATTCTGTCCGTGAACTTCCCGCGAACTGGCTCTACCGCAGGGGTTCTGTGGACCAGACAACCGGACTCTTCCAGCAAATGGTTTATGGATCAGAGGTTGCTGATCGTGCCTCGACCACATGGTGGGTTGATTTCAGTAATTTCTTCGAAGGTGTGGGCGCGTTGGGCGGTGGTAATATAACCCTCAACGCAGGGAATAATATCGCAAATGTGGATGCGGTGATTCCCACAAGCTTCCGGCTTCCATCGCGTGATGCCGGTGGTAATCCGATCCTTGCGGGATCTGTTAATGGCGTGGAACTTGGAGGTGGAGATCTGAATGTCAGGGCCGCAAATAATATTGACGCCGGTGTCTACTATGTTGAGAGGGGAACTGGAGTCCTCCATGCCGGTGGAAGTGTCATTTCCAATCCCACCCGGGATTCCCAGTTGCCTCAGTATATTAATTCTTCAGCAACCCCTGGCGATCCTCTCAGTTATCTGCCGACGACACTCTTCCTGGGCAAGGGGAGTTTTCATGTCGATGCGGGGGGTAGTGTTCTTCTTGGCCCCGTGGCCAATCCATTCCTTATGCCGCAGGGTGTGAATAACAGCTTTTGGTATAAAGATTACTTCAGCACATACAATCCAAGTGACATCGTCGATGTCTCATCATTAGGCGGCAGCATTACTTTCCGAGAAGCCGCCGTCTCGCCGTCCAACCCCAATCCATTGCCAATCCTTCAGAATTGGATGCAGGGGTTCACGGTGCCGGCAAATCCGCTTAACAGTTCATTTTATCAGCCCTGGCTGAGACTTTCTGAACCCTCCATCAATAATCTTGGGTCTTTGATCTCACTGGCCCCCCCGTCTTTGTCCGCAACCGCTCTCTCAGGGGACATAACCATTCAAGGAAATTACATCATGGCCCCCTCGGCGCTTGGCAATATCTCACTCATTGCCGAGGGAAGCATTTCAGGTCTGGCCCCAACTGGCGGATACAGTGGTCAGAAAGTCTGGGCGTCGTCCCAGTTGAACCTCTCCGATGCCAATCCAAACTCCCTTGCCGGTATCAATAATCCTCTCTCCTTAAGGGCGATGCTTGCACCGGGTGATCAGGTCAACGCGCAGGCAAATGCAAAGTCAAAGATACCCTTCACAGCTGGTATTGCCTTGCTTTTTGAGGAGAGCGGTTCCTATTCCGGCCAGCACGGTGTTCTACAGACCAAGCAGCAACTGCATGACTCCACCTTACTCCATTATGATGACCCGACACCTGTGCAAATCTATGCCCAGAACGGAAACATTTCCGGATTGGAGCTCTTCTCTGCGAAACAGGCCGATCTTTCAGCTGGAGCGAATATCACGGACATAGGACTCTATATTCAGAACAATAGACCGAATAATGTCAGCATCGTTTCAGCTGGAGGAGACATCATCGCTTATGATCCTCAATCACCGCTCCAACGACAGGCTCAGTCCGGCAACACGTTGAACCTATCCGTCCCGTTGCAGTCGGGAGATATTCAGATCAGCGGGCCTGGAACCCTTGAGGTTCTGGCCGGTGGCAATGTGGACTTGGGAAATGGAGCGAACAACAGCGACGGAACGGGTGTTGGTATCACCAGTATTGCAAATGCACGCAATCCGTCACTGCCCTCCCAAGGCGCTGATCTTGTCGTTGGGGCCGGGGTTAAGTTGCCGATGGGTCTCTCCTCGCCAGATGGATTGGCGCTTCAGAACTTTACAACCACTCTTCTTGCCGGTGCGCAAGGAGCCTCTTACCTCTCGGAGTTGTCTGATGCAATGACTTATTCAGGGGCCCCCTTACCGGGGAATATCAGTGCTGCGAGTTTTGCACCGGGATCCACGGACCTTAGTCAAGAGGAGCGGGCCAATCTGGAGCTTCAGCTTTTCTATCTCGTCCTGACGGAAACCGGGATTAATCACAACAAGGTTGGGAAACCCGGATATGGTTCCTATGCCGAAGGTGAGAAGGCGATCAGTACAATCTTTGGGAATGCTTACGCTCATGCCAATGTCTCGACATGGGCTCGTGATATTGCAACCAAGAGCGGTGGTAATATCAATATTCTGATTCCAAGTGGTGCTCTGACTCTTCAGACACAGTCAGCAGGAACGCCTCCACTGGCTCCCCCAGGCATTGTGACCGATGCGGGGGGCTCCATCAATATCTACTCGCGTGATGATATCTCCATCGGCATCAGCCGTATCTTCACCCTTCGTGGGGGCGATATTCTGATCTGGTCAGACAAGGGGAACATTGCCGCAGGATCTTCTGCCAAGACCGTCCAGTCTGCCGCACCAACGCAGGTCTTGATCGATCCCCAGAGTGGGAATGTGCAGACGGATCTGGCCGGCCTTGGGACGGGAGGTGGAATCGGCGTTCTGGCCACAGTGGCTGGCGTGCTCCCCGGCAATGTGAATCTGATCGCGCCATCCGGTGTGATCGATGCGGGCGATGCCGGGATCCGCTCCTCAGGAAACCTGAATCTTGCGGCTACCAAGGTGCTCAATGCCGACAACATCGCCGCCAGTGGATCCACCTCAGGAGCGCCTCCAGCGGCTCCCCCGCCAGCTGCCCCAAATGTCAGCGGAGCCACGGCCGCTTCCTCCGCGTCCGCCGCTAACAACAGCGCGGCTCAGGGTGCCGCTCAGAAAAACACAACCGATACGACAGAGCTCCCCCCATCAATCATCAATATTGATATTCTTGGCTATGGCAATGGTGGCGAGGATCAGGGGGCGACGACCTCTTCCGAATCGGTGGCCCCTCCCCAGGCTTCACTCTGATTCGGTTCATCATCGATGGATACGGCGGAGGTAATGGGGACGGTAGCGGGGATGGAGGTGCGGGTGATGGATTGAATGATCGCAATAAGAAGGCGGATAATGCCAGAGCCGCCCCGATTCAGGCATCGCTTTGAGTCTTAGGATGTTCTCTTTGAGGCACTTGCATTTCCAAAACCCTCCTTATCATAATAGTTCCAGCCTATCAGCAGATTTAAAAATTGATGCAGATGAATTGATGTGTTAGCATCTGATGCATGAGAACAACTTTGGACATTGAAGAGGATGTTCTCCAAGCGGCTAAAGAACTAGCCCAACTTGAGGGAAGTAC
>CAIKFI010000075.1 GCA_903826635.1 uncultured Spartobacteria bacterium
ACTTCCAGAGGATTCGGGATTCCAAAGCTGGTCCCGCTCAAGGCTTGTTCCCTGACAGCTTCAATCACCACGCCCGGCGCATGTCCAAGAATGGCCGGCCCCCAAGTGCCCACAAAATCTATGAATTCACGTCCATCTACATCCGTGATTCTGCATCCTTGTGCTCTGGTCACGAAAAAGGGTTCACCTCCCACACCTTTGAAGGCTCGAACCGGTGAGTTGACCCCACCCGGTATTCTAGCGAGGGCTCTCTCCCAGAGTTTGTGAGAGTTATTACCGGGTGAATAAGTCTGGGAAGAGGTCATTTGCTAAGTTCCAGCATCTTTCTCACGGACTTCTCTGCCTTGGCTCGGAGTTCCTCATCAATCAGGATTTCGGGTTTCAGATCTCTCAGGCAAAGAAAAAGTTTCTCCATGGTGTTTCGCTTCATATAGCGACACTCAGCGCAGGCGCAGTGGTCTGTCGGGCCGGGTATGAACACCTTCCCCGGAACTTCGCGTCGCAATCGGTGTAGCATCCCCTCCTCGGTCACAATTACGAAGGCAGTGGCCTTTGTGTCCCTGCAGTAACCGATCATCTTTTCCGTGGAGCAGACCTCGTCGGCCAGAAGTCGGACGGCTTGGGGGCATTCGGGATGGGCTACGACCAAAGCCTCCGGATGCTCACGCTTCGCCCTCTCGATACTGTCGCGAGTGTATTCCATGTGAACGTAACAACTACCCTGCCACAGATCCATGGGGCGTCCTGTCTGTTCCGTGACCCAAGCTCCCAGATTCTGGTCCGGCACAAAGAGGATTGGGCGATGTTTTGGTGCCGAATTCACAATCCTGACCGCATTTCCGCTTGTGCAGATGACATCGGCAAGAGCCTTCACCCCGGCACTGCAATTGATGTAGGCGATCACAAAATAATTTTTCCCGGAATGCTCCTGAAGGAATTCTTTCAATTTATCTGCGGGACAGGAATCAGAGAGCGAGCAACCCGCATCCATATCGGGGATGACGACGGTCTTTGAGGGATTTAGGATCTTGGCCGTCTCGCCCATGAAATGGACACCGCAGAAGATGATGACATCAGCCTCTGTCTCAGCTGCCTGGATGCTTAACCCGAGAGAGTCTCCCACGAAATCCGCCACATTCTGGATCTCCTCGATCTGGTAGTTGTGGGCGAGGATCACGGCATTACGTTCCCTCTTGAGTCGTAGAATCTCCGCAATCAGATCCGTGGGATGGGAGGTGATCATGTTCTTAAGAGAGAATTCACAGGGATGAATCAGATCAAAGGGATAGAGAAAATATTCTGGGGAAGAATACGACGCCCCCGATCTCCTGGATCTCTTTTACACTTTAGCAATATTGCAATCGCGGTTACTTTGCCTCGGAAATCAATTGGCGGAGAATGAAGGGAAGAATTCCGCCGTGGCGGTAGTAATCCACCTCAATGGGAGTATCGATCCTTACCTTGACGCCGATCTCTTGCGAGTTGCCGTCTTTGCGATTGATGCGGAGGATAAGATCTTGGCGGGGTTTAAGATCATCGCCCAGACCAATAACATCATAGGTCTCCGTCCCGTCGAGTCCCAGCGCCTGGGCGTTGGTTCCTTCGTGGAATTGAAGTGGGAGAATGCCCATCCCGACCAGATTCGATCGATGGATTCTCTCATAGCTAGCCGCTATGACGGCCTTGACCCCCAGTAGCCTGGTTCCTTTTGCGGCCCAGTCGCGACTGCTTCCGGTGCCATACTCCTGTCCCGCCAGGATAACAAGCGGTGTCTTCTCGTTGGCATACTTGCGGGCTGCATCAAAGATGCTCATTTGTTCGCCGTTTGGCTGATACAGCGTCTCACCCCCCTCGACTCCGGACAGCATGAGGTTTTTGATGCGCACGTTTGCAAAGGTGCCCCGGGTCATGATGCGGTCATTGCCTCGGCGACTGCCATAGCTGTTGAAATCCTCAAGCAACACATCATGATCGCTGAGGAATCGTCCAGCGGGGGATTTCTCCTTGATGGCTCCTGCTGGGGAGATGTGATCCGTTGTCACGGAATCACCGAAAATGCCAAGGGGGCGTGCTCCGGAAATCGGCGTGATTGTCCCTGCCTCCATGCCGAAATTCTCAAAGAATGGCGGCTCTTGGATGTAGGTGCTCTTGGCATCCCACGCGTAGATTTCTCCAGTGGGCGCATTGATTTCGTTCCATTTGGGATTCTGACCCTCGAAGTTACCGTAAAGCGTGGAGAACATTTCCGGTGTGAGGGCGCTGCGAAGGGTGTCACGGATTTCGGCAAGACTTGGCCAGATATCCCTGAGAAAGACCTTTTGTCCGTTGTTTCCAAGGCCGATCGGTTCCTTTTCGAAATCGATATCAACCCTTCCCGCCAGTGCAAAGGCCACAACGAGGGGAGGGGACATCAGAAAGTTTGCCTTGATGTTTTGATGGATGCGGGCCTCGAAGTTACGATTCCCCGAAAGGACTGCGGCGGCGACCAAGTCGTTGTCGGTGATCGCCTTTTCCACCTCTGGATTCAGCGGACCGGAATTCCCGATACAGGTGGTGCAACCATAACCGACGGTCTGGAATCCAAGTTTGTCGAAGTAAGGTTGAAGACCAGTCTTCTCAAGATAGGCCGTCACCACGCGTGATCCC
Source organism: uncultured Spartobacteria bacterium (assembly GCA_903826635.1). Lineage (GTDB taxonomy): Bacteria > Verrucomicrobiota > Verrucomicrobiia > Chthoniobacterales > UBA6821 > UBA6821. Next base: position 2,647 of record CAIKFI010000075.1, read on the forward strand.
GGTGCAAGCGATGTTTTGACGGTGGGATCCATCGTGAGTCCGGTTTCGACTGCCTTCTTGGCAAGAAGACCTGCTGCCAACATGACGCTGGGGTTGCTGGTGTTCGTGCAACTTGTGATCGCCGCAATCAGCACACTGCCGTTGCGGATTGTGCTGGTTCCTTCGTGAAACGGTGACTCCGGCATTTGGTGGACGGCGTCAGCCGTGGGGCGGTCGCTGATCATCTCCTCTTCATCGGAGGGAATCGTCGGATTACGACGGGCTACATTGGCCTGTGTTGTGAGATTCCCATCGTTCTTGCCATAGCCGCCTTCGGATATCGGTTTCTTCAAGAGGTCTTGGAATGTTGTGCGGAGTTTGGGAAGGTCGATACGATCTTGGGGGCGCTTGGGCCCCGCAACGCTTGGCACAACACTCGTGAGATCGAGTTCAAGATCCACGCTGTAATCGATTTCCCCCTTGCGAGGCATGCCGAACATGCCTTGTGCCTTGAAGTAGTTTTCAAAGGCCGTGCACTCTTTCTCGGTGCGTCCGGTGGCGCGAAGGAAGGCAACTGATTCCGAGTCAACTGGGAAGATGCCCATGGTGGCGCCGTATTCAGGGGCCATGTTGGCGATCGTCGCCCGGTCTGGAAGGGGAAGGCGCTCTGCACCCTCACCGTAAAATTCAACAAACTTTCCGACGACCTTCGCTGAGCGAAGCATTTGGGTGACGCTCAGAGCAAGATCGGTTGCTGTGACACCTTCGCCGAGTTTACCGGTAAGGTGGACTCCGACGACTTCGGGGGTCAGGAAATAAACAGGTTGTCCCAGCATTCCTGCCTCGGCCTCAATGCCACCGACGCCCCATCCGACGACACCTAGACCATTGATCATGGTGGTGTGGGAGTCGGTTCCGACAAGGCTGTCCGGATAATAAACGTCCACCGAATCATTTTTGGAGTGCAGGACGCCGCGGGCAAGATATTCCAGATTGACCTGGTGGACGATTCCGATGCCGGGAGGGACCACCCCGAAGGTTTCGAATGCCTGTTGGCCCCATTTGAGAAACTCATAACGTTCGCGGTTGCGCCTGAACTCCATGTCCAGGTTGAGCTTCATGGCATCCGCCCATCCGTAGTAATCGACCTGTACCGAGTGATCCACGACGAGGTCCACCGGCACAAGGGGTTCGATGATGCCCGGTTTTCCACCCAAGCGGGCCACCGCGCTGCGCATCGCCGCAAGGTCGACAAGGAGTGGAACCCCGGTGAAGTCCTGCAGCACGATTCTGGCGACCACAAAAGGGATCTCCTCGGGAGCCGGAGCCTTGGCATTCCAGGAAGCCAAGGCCCTCACATCCTTCGCATCCACTTTGCGCCCGTCACAGTTACGAAGGACGGATTCCAAAACCACCCGTATCGAGAAAGGGAGCCTCGATATCTTCCCAATCCCCTGCTCTTCCAAGGCCGGAAGGGAATAGTAAGAAGCAACGGCCCCTATTGAAGGCTCAAAGCTACGGAGTGTTTTGAATGGGTCGTTTGCTGGCATTAGTAAAAGAAATGAGTCCTACTGGATTTCAGTTAGAAGGGCTTGGATTTTGGCGAAATCAGGGAGTTGTTTCGGATCTTCGTTGACCTCGGCATATTGAATGATTCCAGAGCGGTCGATGAGAAAAGCCGAGCGTTTTGCAACGCCGCCCATCCCCAGTCCGATCTGCGGCAGGAAGCTCTCGTAGGCGATGCCGTAAGCCTTCGCCACTTCATGATCGTAGTCGCTGAGAAGAGGGATGGTGATCCCCTCCTTGTGAGCCCATGCCTGCTGGGCAAAGGGATTGTCTCCGCTGATTCCATAGACGATGCAGTCGAGCGATTCATAGGAGCCGATTCCCTTGCTGATTTCACAGAACTCCTCGGTGCATACGCCCGTGAAAGCCATGGGGACAAAGAGAAGCAGGATATTCTTTTTTCCAATCTCGGCGGAGAGTGTTACCTGCTTGGGGCCCTCTGAAGTTGCGGTGGAGAGCGTGAAGTCTGGGGCTTTGGTTCCGATGGTTGTCATGAGGTAATGTAAATTGCGTTTGTTTGCTAAAGGAGAGATATTAGCGGTTTTCTGACGGGGATGGAAAGGTGGAAGAGTTTTGTATCAAATCCGAAGACGTGGAGTTGGTCTTAGGAGGGAGAGCAGAATTTGTGCCATTTGTGATTCCTTCCTGTAGCGGGAAAGTTGAAAACGCTGCCGGGTTTGTAGGCGTAGGCGTAGGCGTAGGCGTAGGCGTAGGCGTAGGCGTAGGCGTAGGCGTAGGCGTAGGCGTAGGCCATGGTTTTTCAAGCGATGTCCACTCGTGCCACTCGACCTGATCACTCCCCCCGAATTCC
>CAIKFI010000076.1 GCA_903826635.1 uncultured Spartobacteria bacterium
AATCTTGAATCAAGGATCCGTACATCTTCCCGATTGGAATAGTATAGCGGGGACTTACCTGTTTTTGATAACCGCTGTAACTAACACTACCCGTAGAAGTGCTGATGCCGGTGTCCGTAGTTGAATAACTACCATACAGGGAGATTGAATGCCTCCAGGGAAGTGGTGTCGAGTAGGTCAGACTCTGCACCGGTTGGGCATTGGGGTAAGAGAAAGGGGCTGAATACTGGTAGTTAAGCTGGCCTCCTAAGAAAAAGGCGTTCCCCCAATTAGCTCCGACACTCCATCTTAGCGGGCCTGTCTGCTGAGATCCTGTATTGTCTATGGAAAAAAAACTCCTCAAGGGAAACGCATCTTGGGTCCGGAGATCCACGGTTGTTGTCCCCGGGGAATCTCCCCTCTCCAGCATGACCGAGTTCTGCATGAACGGGTTCTGGTTCAGGATAGCGACATCGTTCAGGAGCCCCCTCCGATTGAGATGTTCACCGACTCGTGCTCTCAGGGAGGAAAGAAGGAACTGCTTGGAAAACCATTTTGCACCGGTCACCGTTTTTTTCCCGACAGTCGCCTCCACCACGACCATCGAAAGAATACCCTGCTCGTAATCGATGGAGACGGGTTGAACGAAGACCAGCGGCCTTTCGTGCTTGAAATAGAAGTGCAGAATCTGACGGTTGATCTCCTTCACCACCTTCATATCGAACGGTTTGCTCACAAAGGAATCCCGCAAGAATTTAAGAAACTTGGGCTCTGATGAAATCAGATCAACACGATCGACCCAAAGTTCGGCAAAGATCCCCTCTCCTTCCTTTCTGTCCGATGGCAAGAGTGCCCCGGATATAATAATCTTCCGAAGGACACCAGCACCCGGATCCCCGATGACGGGGACGTCGGCGAAGTCGGGCTTGATCTCCAGGTCGGAGGGGCGCCTCACAAAGGCATCGGGTGGAGCCTCCGGAATGCTGTCGGGAAGGTTTTTCCCGATGGAGGGGTCAGGGGCGAACTGCGCCTTTGTGACTCCCGGAGCGAGCAATAAAAACACGAAAAGTCCAGAGAACAGAAAGCCCCCCGATATCTGGAAAATGAGTTTCTGAAACCCGACATTCACTCTTTTCACGAGAAGAAAAATAAATGGCAATTTCTCGATGATGTGAGTTTCCCAATGCTAGCCTTTGAAAACTGGGTGAAATAACGCCCTCCACTTTCCTATTTAGAAGTGCCTCCCAGCGTGCATGAACCATATTACAATGAAAAAGGAGGCGCTGGTGAGCAAGCCCAAGACCATGCTGTAAAAGCGAATCATCTTAGCAGATACATTATGATGGACGAGATAGCTAAGGATCGCTGTGCAGATGACAGCAAAAATAATATATCCCATCACGACTAGGTGAAGCCGGTCCACACTGGTGCCAAAGACACCTAGCACACTAAGTGATGTGCGAAGACTGATGACGCATGCAATGAAAGCCGCAGCAAGCATGCCAAGTCTTGAGGTGTTTGTGGAATCAATGAAAAAGCTCACCATAAACATGAAGGCCGTAGCATAGGCGATGAGCGTCATCATCCAATACTCAGCGGAATCTTTGCGCTCAATATCAATGCTGATCTCAATCCCGGAAAACTCGCCGTGCGCGGCGCCTAGATTTGGATCTCCCAGATTCGAGTCGTACACCAACTGGACCGGCTCCATGTTAAACCCCTTCAACTCCCAACCGGAGGGAATATTTTCCATGGAGATTCCGGAACTTTCCTCGTCGGGATTAAGGACCACCTTGGAGGCATCCTTAACGGTATAATTCATCAAGATCTTCAATTTTTGGCCGTCATAGGGATAGTTCTTGAAATCCCAATTCATCCTGAAGACACCGGTTCCGGAGCGTTTGACGCACTCTAGACCGTTAACCTGCGATTTCCCCTCAACGGACCAGACGATCCTATCGGCATTGGCAAACTGCAACTCCCCAATGATGTTATCAATGTTAGGGGCCTGGCTCCAGATGCAAAAGTCGCTGGTGAATGTCCCCTTGCCACTATTGACGTCGCGAATGTTAAAAAGATACAGACCGATGGTCACCGATTCAGGTCCAGTCGCCTCCGGCACTTCGGGTGGATTCGTTTCTGCTCCATTCTCCGCTGGGGCCTCATTAACTTTCTGATTTTTCTTACCGTCAGCTGCATTCTTGTTGACGGGCATCTTCGAGTCATTGGTCTCATTTTTCAGGGATCCGCCATTTGAAGGAGTGACGTTTACATTCTGTCCACTTCTATCCTGCATAGAGTGGGGGTCGAGATCACTAGAAGCAAGAAGCGCGACACTACCCAGCAGGAAAAATGCCAGGGCAAGCAGATAAAGATTGGATTTTTTCAAAGCGTGTTTGCGGAATTTATAGGGAAGTGTTCACAAAAGTCGATTGATCTTAGGTGGATAAAATTAAAGAAAGATCATGATTGCGCTCATGTCGGACATGACCCCACTGGCCGACATGTCGGAAGTCTTTAGAGAACGAGAGCCTGCCTTGCCTCCGTTCCCAGTCACACCTCCTCCGGGGGAAGAACCCAAGCCTCCCGATCCGCCACCGGAAGAATCATTGGGAGTCTCATTGCCAACAACAGAATCGAAGGGATTGAGTTTTTGATGCTCCGCCTCTCCTACCGATGACCTCATCGAATTATTGAGTTGTGGCCCCGACACAACCTTCTGCTGGCCGTGCTGACCGGCATGCGATACTACAGATCGACCGGTTCCTGAAGTGCTATGCGCAATCATATTACCGGATTTTCCAGACTTGGTGGATGAGGAATGTGAGACGGCCACTTTCGATTTGTTAGATACGCTAGAAGCAACTCTCGATTTATGATTGCCGGAAGATTTTAGGGATGGAGCATGGGAGAGGGACACTTTCGTTTTATTAGATCCGCCGGAAGTGGAGTGCTTTGGCTTATTAACAGCGACCAAGGCAGGAGAAGCTGTGGGAGATTTTCCTGGAGCACTCACTGTGCCGCTTGAACCAGAAGCCGCTGTGCCGCTTGAACCGGAGGCCGCTGTGCCGCTTGAACCGGAAGCCGCTGTGCCGCTTGAACCGGAAGCCGCTGTGCCGCTTGAACCGGAAGCCGCTGTGCCGCTTGAACCGGAAGCCGCTGT
>CAIKFI010000077.1 GCA_903826635.1 uncultured Spartobacteria bacterium
CATTCAAGGAATCTCAACTCCTCTTAAAAAAGCTGATCCCGAAAGGGGTCAGCTTTTTTTGGATGTGATCCCAATCTTCCCAGATTACAAAAGAGACATGACCAAGAACCGACTGGAGGCCTTCAGCGACGGGGTGATTGCGATCATCATCACGATCATGGTGCTGGAGTTGCATCCACCCCATGAGCCTAGCCTCCTAGCGCTTGCACAACTCTGGCCGACGTTCCTGAGCTATGCCCTGAGCTTCCTGATTGTGGCAATCTACTGGGTGAATCATCACCACTTCTTTCACCTTATAGAGAAAGTCGATACCCGGATTCTCTGGACGAATATGAATCTGCTCTTCTGGCTTTCTCTTTTTCCCTGGGTAACCGGATACATGGGGCAAACGGGAGCCTGTCCCCTCGCGGTCAGTCTCTATGCATTCATTGCCTTTGCCTGTGGAGTTTCCTCCAACCTCTTGCGTCGGTGTGCGTCGCATCATGCCCCCCATCACGAATGTGAGATTGCCCGGAACAGAAAGAGAAACCGCCGGAGCCTAATCGCCATCACAAGCTATTTCCTCGCGATCTTTACAGCGTGGTTCTGTGTGCCGCTTGCGGTGGCCATGGTGATTTTTCCGATGATGATGTATTTCTTTGCCGACCGGATCTTCCCCGAGCAGTTCAAGAAGGATTAATCGCGCGCTTCGAAGGCGAGTTGGCTTGCCGCATCCTCTCCTGATTCGATTTCCGGAAGGATTCCAATCCTTCGATAGATCGGTCGGATCGCTTCGCGGAGTTGCTCTAGACCCAAAAAGAAGTGTGCTGCCCCGCCCATGCAAACCGCCCCACCAATCACGAGGGTGAGGGGAGCCCCAAAACGCTCGGAGATCCAGCCCGCCATAAGGCTACCAATGGGAGCAGTCCCCATAAAGGCCATCATGTAGAAGCTCATGATGCGTCCCCGTTGATTGTTATCGACGATGGTCTGAAGGATCGTATTGCTGGAGGCCATCTGGATCATGAGTCCTCCTCCTCCGATAAAAAGGAAGAGCATAGAGAGCCAGATCTGGCGTGAAAGAGCGAATCCGATGACTCCGATTCCAAAGACAGCGACTGCGGTCGGGATGACCGCTCCAAGTCCGAGAACGCTTCGTCGTCCGGCCAGCCAGCCAGCGCCAACCAGAGCACCCGCACCGGCCGAACTCATCAGCAGTCCAAGGGTGTGAGGACCTCCCTTGAGAATGCTCCCGGCGAAGAGGGGAACAAGTGTTGCGTAGGGTGTGCCCAGAAGGCTCGTGAGAGCCAGAAGGGTAATGATCCTGCGGATCGGCCCGCGCCGAGAGACCATCCTCCATCCCTCCATCAGGTCGGGGAGGACGTTCCCCCGGAGAGGTCGCGCTATACCGCTGGGCTGGATTCTCATCGCCAGAAAAGCAGCGATGACGGCCAGGAAGCTGCAACCGTCGATAAAGAAACACCATCCTTCTCCATAGGCAGCTATCACCAGGGCTCCTATCGCCGGACCGATGAAGCGGGCCGCGTTGAACATGGTCGAGTTCAGGGCGATGGCATTCCCTAAAGCGGCTTTATCTTCAATCATCTCGATCACGAAGGACTGCCTCATGGGGATATCAAAGGCGGTGATGATGCCGTTGATGAGATTCAGGATGATAAGACCGGCAATGGAGGCATGTCCGCTCAAGGTCATTGCTGCAAGCGCGAAGGACTGAATCATCGAGAGCGACTGGATTAAAACCAGGGTGCGACGTTTATTCACTCGGTCGACAAGGATCCCCGAAAAGGGTCCCAGCACGAACATGGGGATCTGACCCGCACAGGTCACTAATCCAAGCATCAGGGCCGATCCAGTAAGACGATAGACCAGCCAACCCGTCGCCATGTTCGTCATCCAGGTGCCGCACAGGGAAACAATTTGTCCCAGAAAAAAGAGGCGGTAATTGCGAGACCGCAGAGCTTTCACCGTGCGGTTCAGCCAAGCTTGGATCCCTTGATCGGGATGCTTTTCAAGGGGCTGATGATTCCTCTCCATGGGCCGAGTTTTTCAGATCTCCCTCATGAGGTAAAGGGGGGCTCTGCCGGATTGTTTTTCTTAATCCGGGATCAGCATTCCAAGGGCTGCGGCCCCCATGATGGCAGTTGCGATCCACCCAAGGAGGACAATCGGACGGCTTGCCGCGTAGTCACCCATGACCGATTTTTTTGATGCCAGAATGATGATCACGACCATCAGGGGGACGGCAACGACACCGTTGATGACGGCGCTCCAGAAGAGGGCCTTCATGGGGCTGATCGGCGAATATTGGATGGCGAGTGCGGCGAGAACGCTCACGATGATGACGCCGTAAAACCCACGGGCGTCACACGCTCGCCTCTCAAGCCCCCACTTCCATCCCATCGCTTCCGAGAGGGCATAGCCCGCTGATCCTGCTAATACGGGCACCCCGATCAAGCCGACCCCGATGATACCGATCGCAAAGAGGATAAAGGCTGAATTTCCAGCCAGGGGACGGAGAGCGGCAGCCGCCTGGGCGGCGGTCTCTATATCGGTGATACCGGCCGCATGGAGTGTTACGGCGGTGGCCAGAATGATGAAGTAGGCCGTGATATCCGAGTAGAACATCCCGCTCCAGGTATCCCATCGGATGCGACGGAGTTCCCGGTGAGCCGTGGCGGGATCTTTCAAGAGGGGAGGCGCCCCGTCATGTCGCTGCATGTCCTCGACCTCTTCGGAGGCCTGCCAGAAAAAAAGATAGGGGCTGATCGTTGTTCCAAAGATGGCGACCACCATGGTGGCGGCCTGTGCATTCGGGGTGAATGTCGGCCAGACCGTACGGAATGCCACCTCCTTCCAAGGAACATGGACCGTGAAGAGCACTGCTGCGTAGGCCAGTAGTGAGAGAGTTAGCCATTTGAGATAAAAAACATACCGGTGGTAGGGAACGAGCACCTGGAGCGAAAGCGTCACCACGACAAAGAGCAGGGTCATCAACCGAGCGTTGATGCCAGTGACCAATTCGCCGACCTCCCCCATGGCTGCAACATCCGCAGCGATATTGAGGGTATTGGCAACAAGGAGAAGCATCACCACGCCCTTGAGAATCACGGGGGGAAATGCCTCCTTAATGTTGGCCGCAAGTCCCTTTCCCGTGACGCGCCCTATACAGGCACACATCAACTGTACGGCCGCCATGAGTGGAAAGGCGACCGGCATGGTCCAGAGCATATTGAGACCGAACTGAGCTCCTGCCTGAGTATAAGTCACCACCCCGCTCGGATCGTCATCAGCGACCCCGGTGATCAAACCGGGTCCGATGTTTGAGACGGGATGCTCACGGAGCCGTCTCCAAATCATTTTGATGCCTTTGGGAGGAGGGGGCGGGTTCATGACTGTGATTCGGCACCATAGACGATACCTCTCCGTAATCTAATACCGCCGGGTGAACGTCGCAACCGCTCTGGGAGGTATTCTGACAAGCAATCTGCTTATCTTAACGAAAAACAGGGCCGTTCAAGCGATCGCCAGTCCTAAATCCAAAAAGGGAATCGAGTCTTTTGTCTCGGGAATATCCAAAGGAAAATGCGAAGTCTGGGCACGGAATGGTTCTTCGTCCTGAAGTGAGTAGACGATAGCCTCATTAAGGGTGTAGGGAATCTCTCCGGCCTCCAGAAGCAGGCACATTTCATCCAGACAGCGGTGACGGAATCCCCCGGAGACTTCAACAATCTCACCTTTGTTTTTGGAGAGCGAGGATCTGAGTGATTCGATCCATGGAATAACGCCCCCTTCAAAGATGAAAGGCATTGCGATTGCACCGGAGTTGATTTCCTGCCAAGCCGCAGGTGAGCAATCCCAGAATCCGTCGAAATCATCATGGGACGTGGCAACGATCCTTTCCAATGCGGTCGCCCCGATTTCAGAGCTTATGGAGAGCGATTTGTCCATCAAATGTCTCAGGATCGAGCGGGCCACGTTCCTCTCGTAACCAGAACGGAAGAGATGGGATACCCAGCCGAAATTTTTACGGATCATCCGGGTATTTTTGAGCATCAGGCGCTCTTTGCTACACCAGTGTAGGATTCGTGGCAAAGGATCACCCAACTCTTCCCCCTCCAGGGAAAAAACCTCGTTGTAGATGAAATGAACCTCTTCGCGCTTGATGGAAGCTTTCCGAAGGCGTTTTCTGAGCGCTCCCATCGTATGATCAAACGACTCGGCATAAGCCGGTTGAAAGTCGATACAGAGAAGCATGGTATAAAAAAGCTGAGTGAAGAAGTCTGTGGGGCGGTGACTCTATCCGAAGAATCCCCCGAGTCATGAACGAAATGCAGAATGTGACGAAAAAGTTTCCAAAGAAGCCTGAAAATTAAAAAACAGGGCGAGAGAGTTCAGCAATGATCTCCTATAACCGACTCAAGATCGCCAAAGGAAAACCGGAAACTGAGATGACTTATCCCTTAGGAAATTCAAAGGACCACAGGGAGGATCTCTAAAATCGGATTCTTTATCCGAAGTGGATTCGGTTTCCCAAAAAGGGAAAACAGGTCTTACCTACCAAGACTGACTACTATACTGTCGGGAGTAATCGTATTTGGTCTCAAAGGCCAACTCCGGAGGGAACTCGGAATAACCGGAATATAACCATTGAATGTTGTTATTGTAGGGAGGTTTGTAGGTGCCGTGATTCGTCGGGAAGGGGAAGGTGACCGTCTCAAACAGACCATATCCGATTCGCGCGAAGGTCCGCCCCAATCCCCTAACCAATCCATAACTGAAGGCCGCTGAGTTACCCTCTGAATAATTGACATCGGACATGGAGTTAATGATTTCCGTGGATCCATACAGCATATTGCCAAGTCCGCGGCCGAGCTTGCGGGTTGGCCCCTGTTCCGATTGAGGAGGTGCTTGGATATCAGCAAATGTCGAGGAGACTCCCATCAGAAGTAGGAGGCTCAAAAGGAGGGGAAAAATTTTCACTTTCTTAAAAATCACTTCTTGTCGGGGGTCTTGGCAAGGCTAAAGAAAAGATCTTCGGCAATTGGCTCGGGCAGACTTGGTGAGTAGGAGGCAAGGGGATTCACGGGTGCGACGCCAAGGGGGCGGACCCACTCCAATGATGCTCCCCGTCCCCCGGAATTCATTGATGCCGTCTCATAGCTTGAGAAAAACATCTCCATCCGGGCGTCAATATTATCGATGAAATGAAGCAATGCGGCCTCGGGTGTCTTGGGAAGAATAGGGGATCCAAATTCAAGCTGGCCATGATGGGCTGCGATGAGGTGGAGAAGATGAAGGCGGACATCATCCGAGGAGGGGACCATGGATGACCACTCCTCTTTCGGTAGTTCCCGCCAGATTGAGTTGACCAACTCGATGCCGATGGAGAGATGCCCAAGAAGTTCCCCGCGCAGCTCGGATTCGATTCCGAAGCCCCTCTCCGGAGGGCATGTCTCCCAGAGTTTTCCAGTGTCGTGAAATAAGACACCGGCGATCATCAGGTCGCGATTAATTTCGGGATAGACTCCGCAGAGCGCCAGGGCGCATTCCAACATGCGTGAGGTATGCTCTAGTAGTCCTCCGCGTCGTGCGTGATGATTTCCTCTTGCCGCGGCGGCACGCCGGAAACGAGGACCATGCTGGGCTAGGAAATGATCACAGAGTGCCCTGATCCGAGGATCACCGATCATTGCTACGGCATCGATGATCCTCTCATAAGCCTGCTCAAGCAGTTCCCGCCTCTCAGAGGTTCCCTCCAAAAGAGCCGCGATGGCTTCAGGCGGTAGAGCACGGAGTGTCCATCCCTTGGCATCAAGGCCGAAGGATCCGTTGTTTTGAAAGCATCCCTCCACCGAAACAAAATCACCGTTCTGAAGGGAATCACAGGACTCGTAGGCGCTCGTATCTGTCCATGCCCTGAGGGTCATGCTTTCGGTGGGGTCGCGTAGCACGACCTCGTAAAAAGGCTTCCCATTGGAGGCTTCTTTACGGGACAGGCGTTCCACTTGGGCGTGGATCTCCGACTCCACGGTGGAGCGGCTACGGATTGCTTTTTTCAGCTCCGAAATAGTTTGAAGGGGAGTCATTCGTATTAATTACAGGATCAACATGCAGTCGCCATAGCTGAAAAAACGATATTTTTCCCGCACTGCCTCCTCATAGGCAGAGAGAATCAACTCTCTTGAGGCCATCGCACTCACAAGCATCAGGAGCGTTGAACCCGGCAGATGAAAATTGGTCAGCAAGACATCGGTATACTGAAATGCATGCGGGGTTCGGATGAAAATTTCGGTTGATCCCGAGGCCTGCATGAGCTGGGCTGTCCGTTGAGATTCCAGAACCCTGCAGGTTGTGGTTCCCACCGCGATGATCCTTCCTCCCGAAGTCCTCGAGTTGTTAATCCGAAGCGCCGTATTCTCGGGTAGCGTGTAGCGCTCCCGATGCATCACGTGCCCGGTGAGATCCTCCGACTTGACCGGACGGAAAGTTCCCGCCCCGACATGAAGTGTCAGAAAAGCATGAGGCACGGATGCAAGAATGTCCGCCGTGAAATGAAGTCCTGCGGTTGGTGCGGCCACGGAGCCGGGATCGCGCGAATAGACGGTCTGGTAGCGTTGCTTGTCCTGATCATCGGCCCTGCGCTGGAAATAAGGAGGGATCGGCATCTCTCCGTGTCGCTCAAGATCCGGGGGGGCCTCGAATTCCAACAACCTGGTGCCGTCATCCAAAACCTCAAGAACCGTTACTTGTGTTCCTGCAGTTTCAATGGAGGCTCCCGGTCTCATTTTTTTTCCGGGATGGACCATGGCGATCCAGTGCCGGTCATCCTTTTTTTCAAGGAGTAACATCTCGATCTTTCCCTCGGCATCATGCAGACGAGCTGGGATGACTTTACTGTCGTTGAGCACCAGCAGATCAGATGGCCTGACGAAGCCTGGAAAATCCGTGAAGCGACGATGCTCGATCCTGCCGCTCGATCTCTCAACCACCATCATCCTAGAGTCTTCGCGGCGTTCAGTCGGTCGGTTGGCTATCAACTCCTGTGGAAGTTCGAAATGATAGTTGGAAAGTTTGTCTGACATGATGTGGTTCCTATGAATCTAAGCGGTGGAGTCAATGATGGGCCGGTGTTCCCTTCACCAGCATGGCGGCGCCAAAAACACCGGCGCTGTCACCCAGGGCCGGTCGCAGGAGGGGTGTGTCAAAACGATCATTGAAGAGATGAGCCCGGATGCTCTCCCTGGTCTCCATTGTATAAAGAATGTCGAGATTGCCGACTCCTCCCCCGATTACTATGGCATCAGGATCCAGGATATTAATGACTGCCCCAAGTGCCTCCGAGAACTTGGTCTGCAATCTTACCAGAGTGGAATGTGCTGCGGCATGGCCCTGGGATGCTTTGTGCGCAATCTCGGGAAGCGATGCACGTTCTCCACTGAGAGACTCATAAAAACTCTCCAAAGCCGGACCGGAACAGACCGTCTCGATGCACCCCCTGCGACCGCAATAGCAGGGGGTTTCCTCGCCTTTCAGCGGATTGTGTCCCCATTCGCCGCAGATTCCGTGGGGCCCAAGAAGCACCTTCTGACCGACAACGATCCCACCTCCCACACCAGTTCCGAGAATGATCCCGAAGACCATTCTTTTTCCTTTTGCGGATCCAAGGGTCGCCTCGGCCAGTGCACAGCAGTTGGCATCATTGGCCATCAGGACATGACAGCCGATCATCTCCTCAAGATCCCGGGGGAGGTTTTTTCCATTCAGGCATCCGGTGTTCGAATTTTTCAGGAGACCGGATTGCGGAGCCGTGATGCCGGGAGTGCCGATACCTATCTTGGCTGGTCTTTTCAAACCGGAAGCCTGTTCCAATTGTGAAATCAGGGACTCGATCTGATGGAGAATATGGCCGTATCCTCTGAAAGACTCTGTGGGAACCCTGAGACGATGCAGGGCGGTTGTTGGATTGGCTTGCTCCAGGATAATCCCCTCGATCTTTGTCCCTCCGAGATCAAGGCCCCACAGGGATTCCGTGTCGGAGCGCATGGCTTTTCCTGATAACCGATAGGTCACGGGGAACGTTGTTCATTCTTCGAGGTTTGGGGCAAGAGGAATCCTTCCAAAAGGAAGGTTTTTTCAGCCTTACACCTCCCTCTGTTTAAGGAATTGAAGTTGACAATGGGAGGACCTTTTTATCTTCTTTCAGTATGGAATTACGCCAGACCCCCTTTATCGTTGCCTTGTTTGCGGCTTCTGTTTTTCTCTCTGGATCTCAACTCTTCGCAGGTGCTTCCAACAAGAGTGGGAATCCCTTTGGGAATGGAAGCCAATACGGTAATGATGGAACGTTTTCGGCCGTTATACGCGGGGCTGATTTGACCGGTGTCACACAGTTCAGCACCTACGGGGGAAGCGGATCCGTGACAACAGGGCTTCTTAGGAACACGAACGTAACCGGAACCAATGCTGCCAATGTGCCGGGTCAGGCTTCCATTTTTCTTCAAGGTCAGTCCTACAGAGCTATTACGACCGCAGTAATTGATTCCGCAGCCAATGAAATTTCCGCCGTATTCAGCCAGATCACTGGAATTCCCTTCAATATTCAAAGTGGAGCTAATGTTTTAACAATCACAAATTCAGGAACCAACGCGGTCACTGGTGGTGCATTCAATGCGAATCTCAAAAACAGCTTCCCGAATCAGACTTTTTCAGGGACTGGTTCTCTGGGATGGGCTCTCAACGTCACGAACCCTCTCTACATATTACAGACTAACACGGTGACAACCACGAACTACACCGTGGTTACTAATGTTGATATTAATAACTTAGTGACGAGTTCAACGACTGTGTCTGGATCCTTTATCGAGAAAATCACTTACCAGATTCAGACAAACATCACCACGAACCCTGGTCCCCCGATCACGACCATCACGAACATCGTCACTAACACCTTTACCAACTATATCGGTGGTTTGACGAACTCCAATACCCTGACCGCAACGAATATTGTTACGAATGCCATCCCCTCGAACAAGACGACTGTCACTCTTGTCCCAAATACGAATAGTAGGATCATGATTCCTTTTACAGTGACTGGCCTGAGGATTAACTCATCGACGGCTACATACTATTAACCGGATTTTCCTCTGAAGAGGTTAGAAATAAGAATCCCCCGGTCAGCCAAGGCCTTTTCCTTGGTGGAACTGATGGTGGTGATGGTTGTGGTAGGAATCCTTGTGACCATCCTGATTCCTAATTTTAACGTGATCCGTAATCGCGTCGATACTGCGGTTTGTATTTCCCGATTGAGGGGACTATATACGGCTTTCTCGACTTATTTGAGTGATGGAAGAGGCTGGCCACAGGTCCCCGGGGGCGTGGGGATCGGTTCCACAGCCGAGCAGGAATGGTGGAGGGATATGTCTGTCAGTGAAATGGGTCTGTCCGTGAAGTCCTGGCAGTGTCCGGCCATTGTGCGTGCGGCAAAAGATAGGAAAACCCATGTTCAGGCAACCCCGATCAGTTACCTTCCTACGCTCTTTGATCCGCGTCCAACCACGCCCATGGCATGGCCTGAAATGCCTTGGTTTATCGAGATCGGTAATGTTCATGGCAATGGTAATCTCATGATCAGAACCGATGGAGCCGTGCTTCCATTCAAAGGTGCCGGAAACTGAACTGCTGATGAGAGCAGCCCCATCTAGCGGGGTTTTTTCAGTATTTTTGCTCATCGTCTGCATGGTCTATGCCTCGGCATCGGCCGAGATCACGACGCTCAAAAAACAGGACCATCTGGGTGTCGGAGCCACGTTGGCTGCAGATACCAAGGCAAGCGTCACCCGTGGTGATGAAGTCAAGATCTTCCTGAAAGCGGTTCCTTGTTATGGGGCCACCATCGATTTTCAAATCGTCAAACCTCCTCTGCATGGCACATTAACACCTCCCGAATCCTTAGACGACCACACGGCTGTCGTTACCTACAGGAGCAGGGACGAGGGGGATATCCTGCACGAC
>CAIKFI010000078.1 GCA_903826635.1 uncultured Spartobacteria bacterium
AAATACATCTTGAGAGGGTCATCGGTCTTTTCTCCGAAGCGGAACGCTGTCTCCGGTGAGGTCGGGGAGACAATGGCATCTACCTTCGAGAAGGCCTGGTCAAAATCCCTGCGAATGAGTGTCCTGACCTTCTGGGCCCGGAGGTAATAGGCATCGTAGTAGCCGCTGCTCAGCACATAGGTGCCTAGAATAATGCGGCGCTTCACCTCACGACCAAATCCCTCGGCGCGGGTCTTTCCGTAAAGGGAGAGGAGGTCCTTTGCCTCGGGAGAGCGCTTGCCGTATCGGACACCGTCGAAACGCGCAAGATTCGCCGACGCCTCCGCAGTCGCGATGATATAATAGACGGCCACGGCATAATCGGTGTGCGGGAGGGATATCTCGACCGGTTCAGCACCTAGGGAGACCAGTTGCTTGATTGCGGCGTCCACGGAAGCACGAACTCCCAGCTCCATTCCATCGACAAAGTATTCCTTCGGAATACCGATCCGAAGTCCCTTGAGGTCACGGCCGATTTCGGCGGTGAAATCCTCGTCGGGAAGTTCCAGAGACGTCGAGTCATGGGGATCCTTTCCCGCCATCGCATTGAGAAGGATTCCACTATCCTCCACGGTGGAGGTGAGGGGACCGATCTGGTCGAGTGAGGAAGCGAAGGCGATGAGGCCGTAGCGGGAGACGCGTCCGTAAGTTGGCTTCAGTCCCACACAACTGCAGAGCGCGGCCGGTTGTCTGATGGAACCACCCGTGTCGGAGCCGAGAGTGGCAAGTGCTGTCCCAGCGGCCACTGCTGCCGCGGATCCTCCGCTCGATCCACCGGGGATGCGGCTGGGATCCCATGGATTACGAGTCGGGTAATAGGCCGAGTTTTCGGTGGAAGATCCCATCGCAAACTCATCCATGTTCATCCGGCCGAAAGGAATGGCGCCGGCGGCACGTAGGCGGGCGACGGCCGTGGAATCGTAAGGGGCCGTATATCCCTCCAAAATTCTGGACGCCGATCGCAGGGGTTGACCGGCAACGCTGATGGCATCCTTGATTCCAATCGGGATGCCGCCAAGCGGTTTTGTGAGGTCGGCGGATGAAGCTTCCTTCCTCGCGGTTTCCAGATCACGCCCGACATAAGCGCCTATTTTCGGATCGAGTTGCGCGATACGTTGCTCCAACGCCTCGATGAGTTCGACCGGGGAGAGCTCCTTGGAACGAAGAAGTCGTCGCGTGGCTGCGATGCTCTGAAAAGGTATGAAAGCGGACATTTTTAATTAGGGTTGTTAATCCAGAACTTTGGGAACGACAAAGAGCCCGTTGGCGTTGTGCGGTGCGTTTTCCAGAATGGTCTTTTTGGGCAGGCTCTCCGCCACCGTGTCCTCGCGAATCACGTCAAAGACCGTGATTGCATGGGCCGTCGGTTCGATACCAGAAATGTCGAGTTTGTTCATCTGCTCCACGTGATCGAGAATGCGTCCGAGTTGCGGGCCGAAAATATCGATTTCTTCGGGGGTCACTTCCAAGCGTGCAAGACGAGCTAGGTAGGGGACGTCAATCGTGTGATGGTGAGATTCGGTAGCCATGGGAAAAATAC
>CAIKFI010000079.1 GCA_903826635.1 uncultured Spartobacteria bacterium
CTCGGGCTCATCTTTCTCTACTCCCTGACGAAGCGCTTTACCCATGCGGCACAGTTTTTTCTGGGGCTTGCCCTCTCGGCATCGCCCGTGGGCGCATGGATTGCCGTGACGGGATCTTTTGCATGGCCTCCCCTGATCCTTGCTGCCGGCGTGCTCTGCTGGGTTGCCGGATTTGATATGATTTACGCAACTCAGGATGTTGAGGTGGATCGGCGCGAAGGGTTGCAATCCATGGTTGTCAAACTGGGGGTTCCGGGAGCGTTGAAACTGGCCGGTTGGTTACACCTTGTCATGTTCCTGATGCTGGTCGTTTTTGGCCTCTCGGCCCACCTTGGGTTGGCTTATCTCATAGGACTTATTCCTATTCCCTTCCTACTTGTCTACGAACATCGCATCGCGGGAACGCTCGATCTTGAGAAGATCAACAAGGCTTTTTTCGAGACCAATGCCGTGATTGGATTCCTTTTTGTGGCCGTCGTGGTCATCGTCCGATTGATATCCTGAGAAGTGATCAATCGATGGGCTTGCCGTTGGAAGTCGTTGCTGGGGTTGGCAAGGCGGGGGCGGGTGTGGAGGAGTCTTCTGATAAGGGTGCTTCCGGGGAAAGGGTGGTCGAGGCAAAGGGGGGTGTCGGGACAACCGGGGAATATGCAGTTGAGATCGGTTGAGATTGCTGTGCGAGGGTGGGCATGCGGACAGGAATCGCCCTCCGGATCGGCACGGGAAGGGCTTTTTTAACCGGGACAGGCAAGGCCCTGCGGATGACAACCGGAGTTGGTTGCGGAGTCGGTGCCGAGTAGGCCGGGATCGCCGGAGCCGCGAATGTGGCGGCGCTCACGGACTGATGGTCGGAGATTAGGCCGGTTTCCTTGGTTGCGAGGAGGAGATTGGCATCCTGAGCGTTCACATGGTATCCGGCACCGAAAGGGAGCGGTCCCCTGAAGGAGATCGTCCCGTAGGCCGCCTCCAATTCAGGTTCACGGCGCAGCTTGAAAATCGGGAGGGGATCGGTGTAGACGCCAAAGAGTTGGATCCGCCACGTGCCGTTTTTGAAAGCATGGTAAGGAATTCCGGAATCATCCTGAAGAATCAAGTGCGAGGTATTCAGGAGAAAGCTTCGTGTTTCGGAAAAGGCATCAAGCGGCAGGAGATAAGAGGCGGCCTTCAAGTAGGAGGCACCCGGACCCAGATCGCCAAGCCAGGAAAGGAAACTGCGGCACTCCTTTCCGTTGGAGAGATCCGCCTTGAAATAATAAAGCGTCTGCGGAGCACCTCCCGTGCGATGATAGATGATCTGGATGCCTGGGGAGCCGAAGGGACGAATCAACCGTGCGGCATCGATGGTGTTCCCGGTGAGGGCCAGTTCGGTGAAGAGAACCGGGACAACACCCTGAAAGGAACCCTGCGCTAATTGAGGCTTCATCTCGCTCGTGATGAAGTATCCGGCAAAGAGGGAGGTGTGGAGCGCCTCGTCGAGATTCTTTAAGGCCACACCAAGTGCCGTGGGTTCGAGTCCATCCGGAGGAGGCAGATCCCCGACGGGTTCGAGTCCCCCCAGGACCATGACCCGGGTATCCGGGAAAAAGGCGTAGGCATTCAGAAAGTCCGGTCCCCCGAAGAGATAACGAAGCACGCCGTGGCTCGAGGGATCCTGTGACAGATGTTCACGTCCCCACTGCTGCATGGCCTCGTAACGCACTCGCCGACAGAAGCTCCATTGTTCCTGAAGCTGCTTCTGGTGATTGCGGTATTCTGATGAGTGTTGAAGCGGGGCCAGGACGCTCTGTCTCGGCAGGGGAATTCCTGCCAGGAACTCCGCCTGCTCCTGGAGCGTGGTGAGTGGGGAAGGTGCCTCGATGGAAGCCGCTGCACTTGGCACAGAGACAGGGCCCCAAAGGCAGAGCATGGCGAGTGGGACCAGTGGAATCAGTGGACCCAGGAGTAAGGTGCGGCAAATCATCGGCACGATGCCTCTTTGCGGGCGATCCAAGGATAGAATGCCAGTGGTAAGAGCAAGATCACGACTCCGCAAATGGCAAACAGAGGTTTGCTGATGGCGGAATAAGCGAGGCCCGCCAACGCACAGAGAATGAAGAGAAGCGGAGGCAAGGGATAAAGAGGGCAACGCAAGAGGGTTTTTTGCTTGGATCCATCACCCATTGCCAAGCTTTCCTCTCGGGAATTGCGGCTGCGCATTCTCAATAAAAACACTCCCGATACACCCAGGATCAAGCAGATCAGGAGGGGAATCTGAGAGCAGATCAGGATGGATTCAAAGGAACCTGTCGAGAGGAGAAGGATCACCAGCACCAGCTGCAAGAGTGTGGCGCGTCTTGGAATTCCGTTTTTACTGGTCAGGGCCAGCTTGAGAAACATCGGGTGGTCCTCGCCGATCTTTTGAGTGACCCGTGGCCCGGCCCAGATCATCGCGCTGATTGAGGCCAGCAGCCCCAAGGCGATCAATCCCGACATAAGGGCCCCGCCGATCGGCCCGATCAGGTGGGAGGCGGCCACGCTGGCGACATTAAGGACGCCGCGCATTTCATTCTCCGGCGCCACGGTCAGGAAGATGGCGTTTAGCATCACATAGAGCAGGGTGACAATCAGGGTTCCTAGCACCAGGGAGAGCCCGACGGTCCTGCTTCGATCCTTCACATCACCCGCCAGATAGGTGGTGGCATTCCATCCCGAGTAGGCATAGAGAACAAAGAGCAGAGCGATCCCTGAAGAGGGGTGAAGCAGTTCGGAGAGGGAGTCCCTGCGCGGCATCAGTAAGGCCGCTCTTTCAGGATGTCTGGCTACGCTCCACACGCCGATCAGGAGGAAGGTTGCCAGCAGCAGGAATTTCACGCCCGATGTCACATTCTGGATCAGGGAGCTGGTCTGCAGGGATTGCAGATGGAAGAAAGAGATGAGGAAAACTGCCGCCACGGGGACGATCTTCGCTGGACAACCGGGCCACGCCGCATGGAGATAAGTTCCGAAAGCCATTGCTGAAAGAGCGATAGGAGCAGCGAATCCGGCGATCAATGAGACGAAACCAGCCATGAATCCGATCGCCGGATGATAGATCTGGGAGAGGTAGGTGTATTCCCCTCCTGATCGGGGAATCCTTGAAGCAAGTTCCGCATAGGAGAGGGCCCCGCAAACGGAGATAAGACCACCAAGCGCCCAGATGCAGAGGATCGAGAACCCGCTACTCAGATCCTGTAACTGGAACCCTAGGCTTGTGTAGACGCCGGTGCCAACCATGGTCGCGGTCACCAGTGAGATACAAGTCAGAAGACCGATGCCCTGGCCATCGTTTTTGTTCATAGAAGAGAGTAAGGGGGATATGACTCAGGAACTCACGAAAATGAAGATTCTCGCGCGGAGAGGCCGCGGTGATCCGCTAAGTGAAGCTGTAGAAATTAGACTGCGAGCGCAGCAGAACAATGCGGGGCACGGAAATTCTAAACCTTTACTCGGCGTCGAGCTTTTTGAGGATGGTGAGCGCCTTCTTCGCATCCGTGACCCGGAGTATCAGAAGTCCCTTCTTAGCCGATGGCATTGAGGCCAGATAGCCGTAGTCGATATTGATCTTCTTGGCCGAAAGAGCATGGGCGATCCGTGAAAGACTTCCGGGCCTGTTGTCGTTCTGAATCATCAGGACATCGCTTTCGACAACCAGAGCACCGTGAGACTCCAATAATCCCATCGCCCGTTCCGTATTGCTCACGACCATCCTGACAACGGCATGATCCGTTGTGTCGGAAACCGTAAGGCCGAAAATATTGATTTTGGCCGCCGAAAGCGCGTCGCACACAGCGGCCAGCGCCCCCGGTTTATTCTCCAGAAAAACCGCCAACTGTTCGACGATCCTTGGTGCAAGCAGTTCGACTTTCTTCATGAAAACACCCTAGCATTCTGAAGGGGGAGGGGAAGGGGCAATATTTTCCCGAAAAGGCCCCGAGATGAGGATAAAAAGACGCCCTTTCATCTCTCTCCTGATCCTCCGACCTGATAAACTGCAGCCTAAAAAGCTAACCGTCCCAGAGCTAATCGTCCCAGCTTACGCCTTCGGCGATGCAGTGATGGCCTCGGTGATGATGGTTTTACCTTCCTCGACCTTCTTTTCCTCGATCGGTTTTGCCGCGGGAACATGGGGGGTGACTTTCCAGAAATGTCCCAGAGAAGCCTGCCAATCGGCAAGCAGACGGGCTGCCAGAGGGCTTCCTGTTTTTTCGGAGTGCTTGGTCACCAGTTCCTTGAGGATCGATTCGTCCTCCGGGGATTCGATGCGGGCGATTCCCACAAGCTGATTGTTATAGCGACCTGAAAACCTATTTTCCTCATCAAGGATAAAGGCGATCCCTCCGGTCATGCCTGCTCCAAAATTCTTTCCTGTGGAGCCAAGGACAACGACCGTCCCCCCCGTCATGTATTCGCAGCCGTGGTCACCGATCCCCTCGACGACAGCAGTGCCGCCCGAGTTTCGGACGCAAAACCTCTCGCCTGCCCTGCCATTTGCATAGAGGACACCCGCAGTGGCCCCATACATGACGGTGTTGCCGATGATGCTGTTCTGTTCAGGTGCAAATCGGTGATCGGGAAGGGGACGGACAACGATCTCGCCTCCGCTCATGCTCTTGCCAACATAGTCATTCCCTTCTCCGGTGAGGACAAGGCGTATGCCAGGGGCCAGAAAGGCGCCGAAACTCTGACCGGCGGTGCCTGTCAGGTCGAGTTCCAGAGTCCCCTCGGGGAGTCCCTCCTCGCCATACTGATAGGCGATCTCACCGGATACCTTCGTGGCCAGAGAGCGGTTGGTATTATCGACCTTGTAGGAGAGCTTCACGGGTTTGGCATCACGGATCGACTCCTCGGCATCCTGAAGGATGATATCGTCGAGCGGTTGGTCGTGTTCGGGATCGTTCCTGTCGCGGGTGGCATATCGGATGGCTGTCGGATCATCCTTCACGACATCCGTGATGAGGCGTGAGAGGTCGAGCGTGTTTGCCTTGGGGTGACCCTCGATCCGTTTCTGACGCAGGCACTGTGTTTGGCCGACCATTTCATCGATGGTCCGGAAACCGAGGCGCGCCATGATTTCACGGACCTCCTCGGCGACGGCATTGAAGAAATTGACGACGTTTTCGGGCTTACCCTTGAATTTTGCACGGAGGCGGTCATCGATCGTGGCGACGCCGACGGGACAATTGTTCAGATGGCACTGGCGGACATAGACACAGCCCATCGCGATCAGGGCGGCCGTTCCGAAGTTGTATTCCTCGGCGCCGAGCAAGGTGGCGTGAACGATATCTTCTCCGGTTCGCATGCCCCCGTCGGTGCGTAGCGTGATGCGGTTGCGAAGTCCGTTAAGAAGGAGAACCTGGTGCGTCTCGGCAACACCGAGTTCCCAGGCCCCGCCCGCATGTTTCACCGAGCTCAGCGGGGAGGCTCCGGTGCCTCCCTCGTGACCACTGACAAGAATGATGTCGGCATGGGCTTTTGCCACACCTGCGGCGATGGTTCCCACCCCGGCCTCGGCGACGAGTTTCACGGTCACCCGGGCGCGCGGATTCACCTGCTTCAGGTCATAGATGAGTTGTGCGAGATCCTCGATCGAGTAGATGTCGTGGTGAGGAGGTGGGGAGATGAGGGTGACACCCGCCACGGCGTTGCGTAGCTTGGCGATGTAGACACTGACCTTGTGACCCGGAAGTTGACCTCCCTCGCCCGGTTTGGCCCCCTGAGCCATCTTGATCTCGATCTCCTTCGCACTGGCAAGGTAGGAGGCGCTGACGCCGAAGCGGCCGGAAGCGATCTGTTTGATGGCGCTGTTGGCCCAGTCACCGTTCTCCTGGCGCTTGAAACGACGGGGATCCTCGCCCCCTTCTCCGCTGTTGGACTTGCCGCCGATCCGGTTCATGGCGATGGCAAGGGTTTCATGGGCTTCCGGGCTCAGCGCACCGAGCGACATTCCGGCCGTTGTGAAGCGGCGCCGGATATCCTCGATCGACTCGACCTCCTCGATCGGAACAGGACCGGAGGGGAGGGTGACAAATTCCAGCATGTTGCGCAGGGAATGGGGTGTCGAGGCCAGGACGGCATCGACATAGGCCTTGTAATCCTCGGGCTTGTTGGTGCGGACGAAGCTGTGAAAGTTCTTGATGACCGGGGGGGTGACGGCGTGGAGTTCTCCTCCGCGGCGGATGCGGTAGACACCGGGATCACCGAGTTGTGGCCCGGTCGGTTCCTTGCCCTCCTCGACGGGGGTGGCGGCATAGGCAAGCTCATGCCTCGTGAGTGACTCCCTGGCGATCTCTTCAAACCCGATGCCCTCGATCTGGGAAGGGGTGCCGGAGAAGCACTCCTCGATGAGCTTGGAAGAGATGCCGGTGGCCTCGAAGATCTGCGCGCCACGATAACTCCCGATTACGGAGATTCCCATCTTGGACATGATTTTCAGAAGGCCGCTCTCAAGAGCCTTCTTGTAGTTGAGTTGGGCCGTTGCAAAATCGATCTCCACGGCTCCTTTTTCCAGCATTTCCCGGATTGTCTCGATCGCAAGGTAGGGGTTAACCGCACTCGCCCCATAGCCGATGAGGCAGGCCATCTGATGGACATCCCTCGCCTCGCCCGTCTCGCAGATAAAGCTGACGCGCATCCGCTTGCCGACCCGGCGGAGGTGGTGATGGACGGCTCCCACGGCCAGAAGGGCGGGGATGGCCAGGTGGTCATGATCGATACCCCTGTCACTCAGGATAAGGATCCGGGTTCCCTCATCGACTGACTGCTCAGCGGCTTTGCAGAGTTCACGGATCGCGTGTGCCAATCCTGCGGCGCCCGTGGAAGCCTTCCAAAGGGTGGATAGGGTGGCGCTTTTGTGTTCCCCCCCGACCTTGCATACCGCCTCAAGCTCTTCATTAAAGAGAACGGGAGAGTCCAGGGTGACCTGCGCGGCATGCTCCGGGGTTTCTGACAGGAGATTGCGCCTCCATCCGAGGGTTGTGAAGAGAGACATGACCAACCGCTCGCGGATCGGGTCAATCGGAGGATTGGTGACCTGGGCAAAGAGTTGATTGAAATAGGTATAGAGGAGCCTTGGGCGAATCGAGAGAACCGCAAGTGGGGTGTCATCTCCCATGGATCCGACGGCTTCGGCGCCATCCTTGAGCATCGGCTTAAAGATCATGTCCAGCTCCTCGTTCGTGTAGCCGAACGAGATCTGCCGCTGGGTCAGGTCAAGGATGTCCAGATCGCCAACGGGAGTCGTGAGTTGATTCGCCTTAAACGGGGCGATGGCGAGGCAGTGGTCATCGACCATCTTGCGGTAGTTGTGCCGTGTTGCAAGCTGGGTCTTGATCGTCTTGTCGCGCAGCAGGACTCCCGCAGCCGTGTCGATGGCAATCATTTCGCCCGGCGCAAGGCGACCCTTCTCAATGATGGTTTCCTGATCAAGCCCGTCGACACCCATTTCGGAACCGATGCTGAAGATGCCGTCATCGGTGATCTGATACCGCGCCGGCCTCAGGCCGTTTCGATCAAGGCATGCCCCGACCGTGATTCCGTCTGTGAAGACAAGCGCGGCGGGACCGTCCCAAGGCTCGCAGAGGCAGGTGTGGTATTCGTAGAAGGCGGCCAGTTCGGGTGTGATCTCCTTATCGCCCCTCCAGGCTGGAGGAACGAGCATCGTCATCGAGTGCAGGATCGAGCGTCCCGACATGGTGAGCACCTCAAGAACGTTGTCGAGGCTGGCGGAATCCGAGCCTCCGGGTTGGATGATCGGCTTGAGGAGGTCGATGTCGGAACCCCAGAAATCGGCTTTCAACTCCGACTCACGGGCTTGTGTCCAGTTCCGGTTTCCCCTGACGGTGTTGATCTCTCCGTTGTGAGCCAGCATCCTGAAGGGATGGGCAAGCGGCCAGGTCGGGAAGGTGTTTGTGCTATAGCGCTGGTGGTAGACGCAGAGGGCCGTCTCGTAATCAGGGCTTGAGAGGTCGGGGTAGAACTTCTCCAGCGACGAGGAGACCAGGAGGCCCTTGTAGACGATTGTCCGATGGGAAAAGGATGGAATGTAGAATCCCTCGATCTTGTCGGCGGCAACGCGATCCTCGATCTCGTTGCGTGCAAGGAAGAGCCTGCGTTCGTAATCCTCATCGGACATGCCCCAGGGGCGGCCGACCAGCACCTGTTCCATTTCGGGAAGAGTGAGCAACGCTTTAGTGCCCAGGATCTGTTTGTTCGTTGGCACTTCCCTCCACCCAAAGAGGCAGAGTCCGCGTTTGGCGATGACCTCCTCCGTGATGGCTTTGGCACGTGCGCTGGCATACTCGTTGTCACGGGGTAGATACATGACGCCGACACCGAGATCGGAATCGCGGAAAAGTTGGTGCCCAAGTTTCTCGACGACCGGCTTGAAAAGTTTGTAGGGGATCTGTGTCGAGATGCCCGCGCCGTCGCCTGTCCGCGCATCGGCGTCCAGGGCGCCCCGGTGCATCAGGTTGCAGATGGAGCGCAGGCCGATGCGAAGGATCTCGTTCGAGCGTTCGCCACTGATCTTGGCAACCATTCCCACCCCGCAGGCATCCTTTTCGAAAGCCGGGTCATAAAGTGAAGTGCCGCTTCGATCGTGTGGAAGAGAATGGTTCATCATGGGATTGG
Source organism: uncultured Spartobacteria bacterium (assembly GCA_903826635.1). Classification (GTDB taxonomy): domain Bacteria; phylum Verrucomicrobiota; class Verrucomicrobiia; order Chthoniobacterales; family UBA6821; genus UBA6821. The sequence continues at coordinate 8,647 of CAIKFI010000079.1, forward strand.
GTGCTCGGTGGAGAGTTTGGAGAATGGGCGTGATGAGTAAATGGTCTGTGTTCGGGGGGAAGGGAATCTGGGAGAACCAACTACTCTTGTGGATGAGATCCTTTCCCGCAAGCAAATGGCGTTCCAGCACCAACTATTTCACAGTTCTTAATTTCCCTTCAAGAAATTCGGGAACTCACACTTCACATCCATTCCTTTTATCTCTTTCATGGAGCGTCGATGTGCGCAGTTCCGACCCCCCATTCCAAGAGATCGGACGTCGATAGGAACTGGCGGATCTTTCTCTGGTTCCGTGTTCTTTTCTCGGCTCGGTTTTACTACCCCGTGATGGCTGTTCTCTTTTTGGATCTGGGGCTCACCGCCATCCAATATACCCTACTGAATGTGGCCTGGGCCGCCGCGAGCCTTCTCTCGGACATCCCGGCAGGGGTGCTGGCCGACAGAATCGGTCGCAAACCGCTGCTGGTGGCGGCGGGATGCTTAATGATCGCGGAGATGGTGATCCTCTGCCTCGCTCCTCACAACGGAGGGGGAGTGCTCTTCCTCTTCTGTCTGGCCAACAGGGTCCTGAGCGGTTTGGCCGAGGGGGCTGCAAGTGGTGCGGACGAGGCGATCGTCTTCGACTCACTTGCAGAAAGTGGCCGTGAAGGGGAATGGCATCATGTCATGGAAGAGTTGACCCGTTGGCAGTCGGTAAGTTTTGTCTTTGTGATGCTGATAGGAGGCGCTGTCTACGCTCCGGGTTCTGTGAATGCCGCCCTCTCCCTCCTTGGCATCCACGGCCACCTTGATCAGGAGGTGACCCTGAGATTTCCGCTTGTTTTGACGCTTCTCAGTGCCGTTGCAGTTTTTATCCTGGCCTTGAATTTCCGGGAGCCAACACGTCCCTCACCCCACTCACTGGAGGATTTTGAGGGACATCGGGCCTCCTCTGCGCTGGGAGCCTACACATTCACCC
>CAIKFI010000080.1 GCA_903826635.1 uncultured Spartobacteria bacterium
CAGCTTATGAATGAAATATGAAAGCGACTGGGTTCACTTACTGGCAGGTAGATACACATTGGGTTGGATACCTGGATCAGCATCCAGACTATATGACCCAAGGAGAGAGTTTGGAGGATCTCAAGGAGCATCTGACTGATCTCTATAAGGATCTGAATTCTGGGGAGATTCCGCATGTCCGTCATCATGCAGAACTGGAACTTGCGTGAAACGTCGTGATCTTGTCCGCGCGGTGGAAAACGCCGGGGCGGTTTTCATCAGGCATGGAGGGAAGCACGACTGGTATCAGAATCCTATAACTGGGATTAGTCAGCCGATTCCGCGGCATACGGAGATCAATGAAATGCTTGCTCGTAGCATCCTTCGCAAGCTGGGTGGGGCTGGTTCTAAGTAGAATCTTGCCCCCAAAAGATTTCAGGGGGTAGGACTCTCAGGGACCGGGTTGTCGTGATAGGGTAGTCTCCTCTAACCTAAAGACTCCCATTATGCCCAACCCCAAGTTCTTCTTCCTAGATCGGTCGCAATCGCTTGCGGACCAGGTCGCAGAGGCGCTTCTCGAGGGGGTTACTCTGGGTCCCTTTGACTTATCCCGAACCGAGGTCTGGGTGCCGACGTCGGGAGCGGCACGTAGGATCAGGCACTCTCTAGCCAAGATCTCAGCGGAGAGGGGAGGCGGGGTCATTTCTCCGATGTTCTCCTCGCCGATGAAGGCGCTGCTGCCGAACGGGCCCCTTGCCACGAGGTCTGACCGTGAGGCTGCCTGGGGCCTTGTTCTCCAAAAGGCTCCACGCTCCTCCTTGGACTCTCTCTTCCCGAAGGGTGAGGTCCTCGAGGGGGAGCAGGCACTGCTTGGGACGGCGGGCATGATGTGCGACCTGTGCGACCTACTCGCGGAGGGAGGAATCACGCCCGAAGAAAAACGAATCCCCGAAGTCTGCTCCGAGGACGAGGTCCGTTGGACGACCATCGCCACGCTCTACCGCGGTTACCTTGATAAACTGAAAGATCACAGGCTCTGGGATCCCAACGAGGCGCGGATCAAGGCCTGGGTGGAGCCGGTTGGGCCGATCACTTCGCTCACGATTGTCTGCCTTCCCGATCTGACGAAGGCTGCGCAGTCAAAGGCTGAGAGCTACCTGCAAGCAGGTATCCCTGTCACGGTTCTAGTTTGGAAGCCCAATGCAGCTTCAGGCTGGGGCGGAGGATTCGACAACTGGGGTCGTCCATCGCCCGAGGAGTGGGCTGCCGCAATGATCCCGCTGAGCGCCGATCAGATTATGATGGCGAAGGACCCTTCTGAGGAGGCCTCTCTGGCCATTGATTTCCTATCCAGGGCGGGAGGAGATCACTCGCTTATCCTCGGAGATCCCAAACTTGCACCCGCGTTCCAGGCCGAGGTGTTGCGACGCGGAGGAAGCCCCTTTCTGCCGGATGGGGAGTCCCTTGCGCGGACGGAGCCCGCAATTGTGGCAACCGAATGGATCTCCCTGCGTAGAGAAAAATCGCTCCGCACGCTGCGCCGACTTCTGGAGACCCCACGCTTTGCTGAGTGGCTCGGTAAAAAGTGTTCCCTCACTCACAAGCGTTTACTTATGGCCTGCGACGCCATGACGCTGGAACTCCTTGCGGAAACTCTCTCCGAGCGCCCCCTTCCGCCGAGGGGGATCAGCGACAAGGAGACCTGTGTAGATGCGGGAAGGCTCCAGTCTGTCATCATGGAGGAGCTTTCGGGTGATCATCAAAAGAATCCTACGAATCCAAAGAGTTCCGCCGTCCTGCTAAAGGAGATCTGGAAAGACAATCTCACTAATGAGGTGGAAGAGGTGCTGGAGGTTTGTGAGTTGACCAGCTCCGTCCTGAACTCGTGGCCCCACCCGGAGAGGGCTCGCGCGGCTTCGCTTGTGAGGGCTCTTGCACGCGGCAAGATCTTCGGGTCCTCCAAGCCGGGTGATCTCGACCTTTCAGGTTGGCTTGAAGCGCCCTGGTCCGAGGGAAAGCGCCTTGCACTCTGCGGGTGTGTGGAGGGATCGCTTCCCGCCTCCACCGACGGGCATCCTTTTTTACCCGATCATAAGCGCCGTGATCTGGGAGTGCCGGACAACGCTACCCGCCGTGCCCGGGATGCATTCCTCCTCGGTTGCTTGGCCCACTCCAGAAAGTCCGATCAGTTTCGGTGCAGCTTTTCCAAGTTCGGTCCGGATGGGAGTCCCTCGATCCCCTCGGCTCTGCTGATGCGGTGCTCGGAGGGCGATCTGCCTGAGCGGGTGATGACTCTCTTCGGCAAGGCTCACGAGGATTCTCGTCCCACGGTCAGGGAGCACGACTGGAAGTGGAAGCTGCCCCGGGAGAGCAAGTCCCTGGAGAAGATTAATGTCACCGACTTCGCAGCCTACCTTCAGTGCCCCTTCCGATTCTACCTAAGCAAGTTTCTGGAGCTGAGGGACCACGACCCAGAAAAGAGGGAAATGGATGCGCTTCAGTTTGGCATTCTCGTTCACAGCGTTCTGGAGCGATACGGGAAGGAAACGCCAGGTCTCACGGACGAGCAGGAGATCGCTTCGTCCGTGCTCGCAAGTCTTGATCGTGAGGTGGAGAGCCGTTTCGGATCTGACCCATCGCCCGCAGTAAGGGTCCAAGTCGAGGCGGCACGTGTGAGGCTTCTCGCCTTTGCTTCGGTGCAAGCGAGGCAGGTGGCCCAAGGGTGGGTGATCCAGGAGGTCGAGTACAAGTCCTCCGGTGATCTCCGTCTGGCAGACCTCCCTCTCTCGGCAAAAATTGACCGGATCGAGTTCAACGGAGACCGCGTCAGGGTGCTCGATTACAAGTCTTACACCATGGCAAAGTCTCCAGAAGAAGTGCACCTCCATCCCGCCTCACGTGCTTTCCTTGAAGAGGCCAGAGTCCTCTTCAACGGGAAGCAGAAGTCTTGGGTCGACCTCCAGTTGCCACTCTACCGAAAGATCGCGGAGAAGCTCTTTCCGGGCAAAACGATCGAGACCGGGTACCTAGTTCTTGCTGCTGACCCTGAGGAGAGTGATGTGATGGCATTTGATCTCTCCGGCGAACTTCTCGAATCGGCTCTCACGTGCGCTGAGGCGACCGCCTCCCAGATCGCCAAGGGAGTCTTCTGGCCACCCCGCCAACTGCCGCAGTCCTGGGAAGATCACTTTGGGATTTTATTAGAGGGAGGTAAGCCCGAGGAGTGCCTCGATGAGGGGACGATTAACTATCTGAAAGGGGAGGTGACCAAATGAACGCCCCGATCCGCCATGCCATGCTCGTTGCCAACGCGGGTAGTGGGAAGACCTACGCGCTCACGACCCGCATGGTCAAGTTGCTTGCCCTCGGAGTGGAGCCACGGAAGATTGCTGCCCTTACCTTTACCAAGAAGGCTGCAGGGGAATTCCTCGACGCAGTCTTCCTGAGGCTTGCGGAGGCCGCGATCAATCCCAAGAAGCTTGATTCGCTCAACCGAGATCTCAATTCGGTGAAGGAGGAGGGAGCCATTACCCCTCTCGATGAGACACGGTGTAGGGAGCTTCTTGTAAAGCTGGTGTCCGACTGCGGACGCCTCACCATGGGAACGATCGACAGTCTCTTTGCAAGGATCGCCCGTTCTTTCCCGCTGGAGTCAGGGTTGCCCGGTGAGTTCACGATGATCGGACAATCGGAACTCGAGAGCGCACGCATGGATGTGCTTGCGACGATCTTCCGGGAATCGGTGCAGTCGGCTGGAGGGACGGAGTTCCTCGACCTTGTCAGAAGGATTTCCCGAAGGAAGGGAGAGCGTAAGGTTTTCCTTACCCTCCTGGAGTCGGTGAAGGACTTCCACGCAAAATATCTGGAAGATGTTTCCTTACCTTGGGGCGATCCAGACCTGATCTGGGAGAAGAAGGGCTGCGAAGTCCTCTCTGCCGGCGATGTAAAGAGCGCCGGAGATGCACTTTGGGCAGAAATTCAGAAAGAGCACCCGGGGCTTTCCACAGAGGCAAGAGATAAGTGGACTGCCAATCTTGAAATGGCCACAAAACATAAGCAGGGAAGCATCTGGTCGCATGACCTGAAGGAATTTATCCATGGGCGTCTCTGTAAATGTTCGGAAGATAAGAAGACCGGGGAAGAATATATGCCTACAGGTCGTGCTGCTGATGGGCGCGTCTACATGAGGGGAATGATCCCAGATCTCCGCAGACAGCTTCTCTTGGCAGTGCTCAAGCCTGTTTATGAATCGCTTCTCGAGCGGAGCGCCTCACTCCGCAAATTCATGAAGTCGTTTGAGGAGTCGTACCATGCGCTCACTCGCAGTCGCGGGAGGCTGACCTTCTCGGATGTGACCGATCTTCTCTCGGTTCAGGTAGGAAGCGACCAATGGATCACAAGTGCCGGATATAGGCTCGATGCAAAGCTCGATCACTGGCTGCTCGATGAGTTTCAGGACACGAGCCGGATCCAGTGGAAGGTCCTAGTCTCCTTCATTGATGAAGTGCTCCAAGACAGCAGTGGAGTTCGCTCGCTCTTCTACGTGGGTGACACTAAACAAGCGATTTACTCCTGGAGGGGAGGTGACCCGAAGCTCTTCTTCGAAATCTTCGACCAGTATAATAACGGATCGGATAAGCAGATCTTCGATCGCGAGCTGAAAGTTTCTTACAGGTCTGCCGAGGAGATCGTGACCTTTGTGAACACTGTCTTTGGTTCTATCAGCAGTCATGCCAACACGCTTGGGATTCCGGAGAGAACTGTGGAGGCCTGGAAGAAGGCCTGGAGGAATCATGAGACCGCTGACCAGAACAAGGAACTCGAAGGCTATGTTCGCTGGGTGCAGGTCCAGTCCGATGAGGATGACGAGAATCCGATCCATTTACGAGTCGCGCAAATCCTCGAGGAGGTTGAGCCCTGGAAAAGAAACCTCAGTTGCGGAGTGCTGACCCGTAAGAACGATGACGCAGCCTCGATTGCTGCGCTCCTTCAGGCGTGTGGTATCCCGGTTTCGCTTGAAGGAAAGTCTAATCCCTGCAACGACAATCCGCTCGGAATTGCTCTTCTGGCGGCATTCAGAGTCGTGGGGTTCCCGGAGGATGCTCTTTCCCTAACAGTGCTGCGGTCATCTCCCCTGGGAGTGATTCTTAAGGATAAAGCGGAGAGTTCTGTGGAATTGTTCCGCACTGAGGCAATGGAACTGATCTCGGGTGAGGGATACGAGGCGGTTGTGCGCTTCTGGACCAAAAAACTAGATCTTAACCCCTTTCTCTCAAGGCGTGCGGCAGACTTCTTGGCGGCCGCAGCCGAGTACGATGAGTCCAACAAGGGACCGATCACGGAATTTGTCTCCTTCCTCGAGAACCATGCGGTGCAGGAGGTTGAGTCCTCAGGAGTTGTGCGTGTGATGACGCTCCACCAGTCCAAGGGACTGACCTTCGACATGAGTATCGTCATTGGTCTCGACGGCAAGGGTGGTAACTTTGGCGACATACTCCACCTTGGCGGTGGGGAACCTCCGAGGTGGGGATGCCTTCTTCCCACGAAGGATGAGGCCTCCGCCGATACGGTCATGCAGGAGTCCCGTGAATCAATCAGATCGGAGGAGGAGTATGGCAAGCTCTGCGCTGCCTATGTGGCAATGACACGCTCGAAGCAGGCTCTCTACGTTGTGACGAAGCGCCTCAAGCAAGACACCTCGTCGAAGAACTTTGCCAGGCTTCTGATGTTGACACTGAACCCTGGAAGCGAGGAGGTCCCCTTTGGAAATGAGAACTGGTACATGGCCCATGACCTTGCAAGCGAAGTGGCACCCAAGGGGGAGCGCAAAGAAACTCGTCTCTCTCCCTGCACTTCCGGAACTCCTCACCCTCTTTCACCATCATCACTTGCGGCTAAGAAGAACCTACCCAAGTCAAAGGTGCATGAGGTTGAGGGGCATGGCGAGGAGACCTACTCACTGGACGCCGCGGATCTCGGGACCGAAATCCATGAGGTTCTCTCGCGAGTCGAGTGGGACACTTCCGTAGTGGATCTCTCCACTATTTCGGAAATAGCGCGTGAATTATTGGAGGCATTCTTCACGTCCGAAGAAGCCAAGTCGGTCTTCTCCAAGCCGGAAGGCGATTGGGATCTCTGGAACGAGAAGCCGTTCGACCTGATGATCGATGGCCAATGGATCAGCGGGATCTTCGACCGTGTCCAGATCAATCGTGAGGGTGGCAATCCGGTCTCTGCCGATATCCTGGATTACAAGACCAACAACAAGTCCCCGGAAGAGATCGAGAGCGAATACGAGGGGCAGATGGAGCAATACCGGGTGGCGGCTTCCAAGTTGCTCGGAATCAATCTGGATCGGGTCACAGCCCGCACGGTTCCGATCCGTGTTGCCTAGGGGATCTATCTTGGAGTCATTTGCGTCGGGACCGTCAGCCAGTCGCCGATTGAGAGGGAGTCGATCGGGGCGTAAGTCTGCTGGGCCTTACGGATGACCGGGTCGTCGTAGACCACGGACCCTATTACTAGCCATTTGCGGCACTTGTCGCTCGAAAAATCGGAGATCTCCGAGAACTTCCACAGCTCCCTGTGGTCGATGAATGGGATCAGGAAGAGCATCGCTTTCTTGAGACTTCCCGACCCGTCTTGAGCCTGGTTGTCCCAGATGCTGATGCCGAGCGATTGGGCCACAACTCCGGCCCTGCAAAAAGCCCTCACGTTAAAGGAGCAGTAGTGCCAGCTTGTCCTGCGGGCCTCCTCAAGTGGCATCTGTCCGTCGGGCCTGATCTGGCTGTCCATCCTCTTCGGGAGTGATTGCTGTAGGAGTGTTCGGGCCTCGGTCTCCTTGCCGGCACCAAGCAGCATGGTGGAGAGCTGGAGGTCGTAGTAGACGCCATGGTTATTCTTGGTCCTGCTCTCGTCTTGACCGTTCTTGCTGGTCTGCATCCAGTTCGCAAAGTCCGAGAACCAGGACCGCATTCCCTTACTGTCGCTCGGTTCCCAGCTTGGGCTCTTGGAGAGGAGCGTCACGGCGTCGGGTAACTGTGTGAGCGCCTCACTGTCAATGATGCCTCCGCCCCTGCCACCATTCACTCCCAGGATCGCCTGGGCATAGTTGAGGTTAGGATTCATGCGTGTGGAGGGGGTTATGAAGAAGGCTCTGAGGAAACGCGCTGCGGAGGCTGCATACTCCTCCTTGCCGGTGATACGATAGGCGAGCGAGAGGTTGGAGACGGCATTGATAAGTCGCGAGAGTTCCGCCTGGTCGCTGACCTGCTGTTTGCGGGGATTGCGCTCACCGTCCTTACGGATGTAGGGAAATCCATCCGAGGTTGATGGATTCGGCCAGTAGTAGGGGGCGATGCTGAAGTAATCGTGCAGATCCCTCATTGCGGTATTGATCTTCAACTTCCCGACGTTGCCCGTGATCGAGTATTCCTTGTGATGGATTGTCTTGTCAGCCTCGGCGATGATATGGAGGGCTTTTTCCAGGGTCGGTTTTGAGACCTCGGGGCTCGTGCGGTTCTGGTAGGCCTCTTTCAATGCCTGGATCCTGCCGCTCTGGAAGAGGTGGAGAGATGGGCTTCCTGAATGGTGAGAGGATACTGGCGGGGATTCAGCCGAGGTAGCCGAATGCGAGAACAAGAAGACAGCAAGAAAGGCCAACGAGGGGAGTAGGGGGAAATTCATGGGGGATGAAGAGGCGAACTATAACACTACAAGTCCAAGAAAATGTAACAAAACGAGAGGGAGTGCCATCTACGCGCTCATAAACGACTCTTAAACGGGTGCAAGACTCACTGCGTAATCGTCATCCTGCAGATGTAAAGAAGGATAAAGACGGCAAGTAGAAGGAAGACTCCTCCAAGAATCAGAACGCTACGGCACCGGTAAGATTCCGTCTTTTCACTCTCGATGCGCTTGGTCGTATGCACGAAGTGCCAGGTGGAGAGGAGCAGGACGAGGATTCCCGCGCCCACCATGATGATGCCAGCATCACGGCCTCCTGTTGAATGTTGCACGGTTGATGTGTTCTGGATTGCAGGGGCCATCGTCTTCATCAGGAGATCAAATCGCTCGATCACAAATCCGAATCCGATCAACGCAATGGCCGTCCTCATCCAAGCGAGGTAGGTCCGCTCGTTTGCCGCCAGATCGTTGTAGCGGTTAATCATGGGAGGGTTGTCTGCAGATCCTCGATCGTGGGGAGACGTTTGCGATGATCGCCAAGGCGTGGGATGCAGGCGATGAGCGCCTTGGTGTAGGGATGGATAGGGCTCCTGAGGATCTGCTCCGTCTCACCATATTCGACGACCTCGCCCCGATACATGACGGCGACGTGCCGGGCTAATCCCCTGATGATTGCAAAATTGTGGGTGATGAGCAGAACTGCCATTCCCAGTTCACGCTGCAGTTCCCGGAGTTTGTCAAGAATCTGCTTCTGGATCGTCACGTCGAGGGCCGTCGTCGGTTCGTCGGCGATCAGGAGGTCGGGACGAGCGGAAAGAGCCATGGCAATCATGACTCGCTGCTGCATGCCTCCGCTGAGTTGGTGGGGATAGGAGTGGAGCCTTCCCTTGGGATCCACGATGCCGACTGCATCAAGCCATCTCACAATCTCGGCATCGACATCGCTGACATCGGGGCGGTGGAGTTGGATCATCTCGGCAATCTGACTGCGAATCGTGTAGACGGGATTCAGAGAGGTGGAGGGTTCCTGAAAGACATAGGCGATCTTTCCGCCACGAATCTTCCGAAGCTGGGACTCGCTGGCTGTTAGCATGTCGTGTCCCTCAAAGAGGATGCGACCTCCCTGATAAACGGCGGGCGGTGTGGGAAGGAGTCGTGTGATTGCGAGTGCTGTGACGCTCTTTCCGCTGCCGCTCTCCCCCACAATTGCGAGCGACTCTCCTTTGGCGAGTTCCAGCGAGACTCCCTTGAGCGCCGGAGTAATGCCCGATCCCGAAGAGGAGGCGAAGCCAAGTCGTAGGTTTTCGATTTTAAGCATGGGAGGTGAGGGAAAGTCTGAGGGATGAATTATGAAGTATGAATGGCGGAGGCCTTTGTTTTTTTTGAAATGGTTGTGAAGATTGCAAGCAGTTCGTCGCACTCTTGATGAAGGCCTTTCATTTGAGAAGATGCAATAGTTCCTGATTCGAGGAGTAGTTCTAACCAGTAAGCCGTTTCGTCTAACTCCTTAAGGCAATCCCCGATTTTTGCAATGAACTCTGCTTTGGAGCGTGAGCGCTTCGCTTCCCGATAATTTGCTCCAACTGATGTGCCTGATCTCAGAACCTGCTTGCCTAAAACCTGCGCCTGAGTGCTTTTTGATAACGAGCAATAAAGTCGGATGATCCTGAGGGCGAACTCCTTAGTCCTTAAGGATAACTCTGCAGGTGTCTTTGTTTCATCCCTCATACTTCATCATTCAAAATTCCTCAGTCCCTGCCCTCGGCGGCCTCACGCAAAGCATCACCGGCAAGGTAGAAGGAGAGGGATGCGATCAGGATGGCGAGTCCGGGGAAGAGGTTCAGCCACCAAGCATAGAGGAGGTAGGTTTTTCCATCGGCAATGATATTTCCCCAGGTAGCCTGAGGAGGCTGGACTCCGAATCCCAGGAAGCTGAGCCCGGCCTCGGAGAGGATGGCATCGGGGATTCCTAGGATCGCAGTCACCAGAATGGGTGCGGCCGCATTGGGCAGGATGTGGTGCATGATAATTTTCCAAGACTTCTGGCCGAGCACTCTGGCCCCCTTCACATATTCCGTTTCCCGAAGTGTCAGGAACTCAGCACGCACGAGACGTGCTGTGCCTGTCCAACTGACAAGGCCAATAATAATGACAATGTTGAGAAGACTTGGTCCGAGGATCGCGACGACCGTCAGGATCAGGAAAAAGGTCGGAAAGCAGAGGAGTGCATCGACGGTTCGCATGAGGATCTGGTCGGTCATGCCCCCGAAGTATCCAGAAACTGCCCCAACAAGCACCCCGATTCCGAGCGAAACGCTCACGGCCACAACCCCGACGGTGAGCGAGATGTAGGCCCCGTGAAGCATCCTTGAGAGGACATCCCGACCGAGATTATCGGTGCCAAGCCAATGGAGGGAGGATGGAGGTAGGAGCTTCTGTTCGAGATTTGTCAGATTCGGATCGCAAGGCCATTGGTGTCCGAATGAAGAGAGTAATGCCGTCCCCACGGCAATCACCACAAAGACGAGGATCATCAGGACTGAGGGAATGGCGAAGGGATTCGAGCGAAAGCGGGTCAGAAAACGGGATTGCCCGGTCTGTGAGATCCCTTGAATGAGTGTGCTCATGGTTGATGCCGGATAAGGGGGTTACTCGAGTCGTACACGCGGATCCACGGCTGCCGAGAGGATGTCCGAGATCAGGTTGCCGAGCAGGACAAGAGCGGCCACGACGAAATTCAACGCGACAAGAGTCGGGTAATCCCTTTCTAGGACGGCCTCGTAACCAAGACGACCCATGCCCGGGTAGGCAAAGATGTTTTCGACGATCACGGCGCCGCTGATCAGTGCCGGTAGGAGCATTCCGATTCCCGAGATGATCGGTCGGATGGAATTGCGGAGAGCGTGCTTGAAGAGAACGACATCTTCCTGAAGTCCTTTTGCTCTCGCCGTGCGGATGTAGTCCTCCTTCATGGTGCCGATCATGGTGGCGCGGAGGTAGCGCGATTGGGCGGCAATTCCTCCCAAGGCAAGGACAGTAGCGGGAACAAGAAGGTGCCAGAGACGATCGAGCCACTCTGCCGTGGCATTCGGAAAGTCGATCCCGTAGCTCTGCGTGCCAAGAATGGGGACGCCGAAGTTCGTTACTAGGACGGTGGCAAGAAGGTAGGAGATCCAGAATCCGGGGAGTGCGATGAAGATGAAGGTGATGAAGGAGCCGGTGACTTCCTGCCAACTCCCAGCATAACGGGCGGCAGCAACCCCGATGAGTGTGCCGAAAGAGAGAGAGATGAGGATGGAGGTGACATTCAGGGCAAGGGTGGCCGGAAGGCGTTCCATGATGCGTGACATGACGGGACGGTCGTCCTTGATGCTGCGAAGGTTTCCGGTGAAGAGGTCGCGCATTGTCAGCGCGTATTGCTCGGGGAGCGGTCGGTCGAGGTGGAACTTCTTACGGAAATTGGCTTTCACCTCGGCGGAGATCTTCGGATTGAGTTCACCCCAGGGGTAGGGGCTTCCCGGTGTGAGGGTCACGATGAAAAACGAGATGATGCTGATGATAAAGAGCAGGACAAGACTCAGACCTAGCCGTCTTATGATGAAGGATTCCATGGTGGGGAATGGTATCGGTTAGTGGGTTTCGCTCTTCACGGCTTTGAGCCTTTGACCTGCGGCGGATATTCGGGACGGTAGAACCATTCCATATCGCAGCTCCATCCAGCCTTGGTCATGGTGACCGGTGTGTCGATCCACTCCCCGGGATTCCGTCCGGGGCGACGGATGCGGTAAGCCCCCTTCCACATGACGGAGGTTCCTTCCGGAACGAAGAGGAAGAGGTAGGGCTGATCGTCGTAGATGGTCTGCTGGAGTTCCCCTGCCATTCTGATGATTTCCGGGCGGTTATACTCCTGGCGGAGATCCGAGAGGAGGCGGTCAACCTTCGGATTCGAATACCCGATGAAATTGAGCTCTTCGGGATGGGTCTGGCTCGAATCCCAGATGGCATACTGGTCGAAATCATAACCGAGTCCCCATCCTAGGACGATGGCGTCGAACTCCCCCTTATTCACAAAGCGCTTTAGGAGAACCGCCCACTCGTAGACTTCGACCTTCACTTCGATGCCGACTTGCTTGAGATCATCCTGAACGAGTGTTGAGATATCGCGTCGGACCTCGTTGCCGTTATTGGCCAGCAGTGTGAATGAGAGGCGTTTCCCATCCTTCACGCGGATGCCGTCGGGTCCGGGCTTCCATCCGGCTTGGTCCAGCAGTGACTTGGAGGCTTTTGGATCATAGGAGAGCGGTTTCACCTTCGGGTCGTAAAACCAGACCTGGGGGGTGTAGATGCCGTTGGACTGAACGCCCCGTCCATAGATGATGTATTTGATCATTTGTGGGACATTCACGGCCTGTGCCAGAGCCTGCCTCACTCGCAGATCCTGGAACATTGGGCGGCGCAGATTCCAGCCGATGTAGTTATACATATTGCCCGGCGCGCTGAAGAGTTCGAACCGTGGGTCGTTCTCAAGTCCCTTGACCGCCCAGGGCTGGACTCCCCAAAAATCAACCTGCTTGGTCTGGAAGGCCAACTGAAGGGTCAGCGGATCCGGAAGGACCCGGAAAACAATGGAATCAAGCCAAGGGGAACCGAGAAAGTAATCGGGGTTCTTGACCAAGCGGATGCGCTCGTTCGTTTTCCAGGAGTCAAATTTGAAGGGGCCTGTGCCGATGGGGTGACGGTTATAGATCTCAGGCCATTTCGCAGGATCGACCTTTTCCAAAAGATGGGCGGGAAGGATGGACTGCATCCAACTGGCCAGAGCGGGTGAGAACGGTTTCCTGTAACGCACCACGACCTCGTAGGGGCTAGGAACGGTCAGCGAGGAGACAAGTTCGAAATCGGAACGACGCGGGGAGGCCACCCTATCGTCCATGATCGCATGATAGGTGAAGGCCACATCCGCCGCGGTGAAGGGGGCCCCGTCGTGCCAGCGCACGTTCTTGCGCAGATGAAACCTAAGAATCGGCTCTGCAAGGAAAGGGGAGGGCTTTTCTCCTTTTGCCAATGCTGGAAAAGGGAGGGGGTTGTAGTTAAAGTCCCAAAGTGACTTAAAGATCTGCTCCGAATCATGAAGCCCAGCTTGACGGAGTTGCACGATCAACCGGTCTTCTTGCACCTCCAGACCAGTAACCGGCAATGCCGGTGATGAGGAAAGCAATGTGTTGAGGAAGTCCCTGCTTTTTAAGGCCTCTTCATGATTTTGAAACCGAAAGGTACTCTCTTGAGAGAGTGTCCAATCCGTTGCCAGGTCACCGATGATCTCAAGATCACGACTGTATTTGAGCAAGCCGTTGAACATCATTCCCGCGACTTCGGAAGCCGCTGAATCCGCCTGCTGAATGGGATTCAACGTCGAGGGTTCCCCGAGTGTTCCGATCGACATCTCGTTCTTTTTGCTCACCGAGAGGAATGTGGCGTTCACAAAGGCCGCAATCAGGATCACTACCAGCAGTGCCGGGATGCCGTAGAGAAAGAACCTGATCGAGCGCATGGGAGTTTTTTTATAGAGAAGGAAGGTGCCGGTTGCAAACCCGGGCGAGTCTCATGCCGGTATCGATAACCCTTTGCTTGGAGGCCTTCCTTTCTTGGAATCGATAAAAAAAGGGATTGGATATTGTCCAAGGGGGGTTCCCGTGCTTTGCTTTTCGGTTCACTATGAAAGTCACCACTGAACAGAAAGAGACCTGCATCGTCGACCTGCACATTGAACTTCCACCCGAGCGATTCCAGGAGGAGTGGGCTTCGGTCGGCTCCGAATACCGCCGCCAGGCCAATCTTCCCGGATTCCGAAAAGGAAAAGCCCCAATCTCTATTGTCGAGAAAAAGTATGGGCAGGACATCGAGCAGGAGGTCACCCGCAAGCTCCTCGATGTCGCCGTCAGGCAGGCCCTCAACGACCATAAAATCTCTCCCGTCCAGAGTCCCAGCGTCCGTGATGTCCGTCTTGAAACTGACAAGTCTCTTGTCTTTACGGCCACCATTGTGACTCGTCCACCATTTGATCTCCCTGACTACAAAGGGATGGAGATCACCCTGGAAAAAAAGGCTGTGGAGGAGTCCGAAGTCGAACAATTCCTCGACGGTCTTCGCGGTGATCTGGCCGAATTCCAGACCATCGAGGGGCGTGAACTTGCCATGGGTGATTATGCCGTGCTGGACTACGAGGGGTCCATCGAAGGGAAGAACCTGATCGAGACCTATCCGGACCTGCAGCCCACCTACGCCGGACGCAAGAATTTCTGGATCCGCATGGAGGAAGATCGCCCGATCCCCGGATTGGCCGCAGCCATGGTCGGGATGAAGAGCGGGGAGTCCCGCGACTGCGTTGTTTCGTTCCCAACCGATTTCCTAGAGGAAAAACTCCGCGCTTACAAGGTGAGCTACAAGGTGACCCTTCACGAGATCAAGGAGCGCGTGCTTCCTCCCCTCGACGACGCTTTTGCCGCTAAACTCAGCCCGGGCTTGACCCTGGAGAAAATCCGAAGCCAGGTGAGGGAGCGTCTCGTTGCCAATGCCGAGGAAAACTTCACCCGTGGCGTCCGCGGAGAGGTCGTGAAGAAATTGCTCTCCTTGGTGACGATCGAGACTCCCTCGACGATGGTCGAGCGGGAGAGTTCGGCCATGCTTAGGGAGATCATCCGTGAAAACCAGACACGGGGAGTCAGCGAGGAGGAACTTCGTTCCCATCAGGACGAACTTCTCGGTGCGGCCCGCCAGAGCGCCGGCGACAAGGTGAAGCTGAATTTTATTCTCGGGGAAATCGTCGGTAAGGAGAGCATCTCGGTGTCGCGTGACGAACTCGCCTGGCGCATCACGTCCATGGCCGAGCACTACAAGATGACGCCTCAGAAATTCTTTCAGGAGCTTCAGAAGAAAAATGCCATTCCAGGGATCGAGGAGGAGATCTCCCTAGGCAAGGCCCTTGATGTCGTGGTTGCCCATGCTAGAATCAACGGAGAGGATCCTCAACCGGTCCCTGCTCCCGAACCCTCGACCCAATCCACACACTCCCATGATGAAGAACATGTCCATGGCCCCGGTTGCGGGCATGACCACTAGTATGGCACGCACCGAGACACCCCGATCCTCCATGCTGATTCCCATGGTGGTCGAGCAGACCGGTCGTGGCGAGCGAAGCTACGACATCTACTCTCGACTCCTCAAGGATCGGATCATCTTCATCGGCAGCGGGATCGACGATCATGTCTCCAACCTGGTCATCGCCCAACTTCTCTTCCTCCAGATGGAGGATGCGAAGAAGGATATCCATATCTACATCAACTCTCCGGGCGGATCGGTCACGGCGGGTCTGGCGATCTACGACACGATGCAGTTCGTGACCTGTGACGTGAACACCTATTGCATGGGGATGGCGGCAAGCATGGGGGCCTTCCTCCTATGTGCTGGAACAAAGGGAAAGCGATTTGCACTCCCTAACTCCGACATCATGATCCATCAGGTTTCGGGGGGTGCCCAGGGCACGGCCAGTGACGTCGAGCGAAGCGTGGAGTTCATGTATAAACTCAACCGCAGGCTGATCCGGATCATTGCCGAGAATACCGGGAAGCCCGAGGAGCAGGTCAAAAAAGATGCGGACCGCGATTACTACATGACCGCCCAGGAGGCTTGTGAATACGGCCTGGTGGACGAGGTTGTGAAAAGCCGGAAAGAACTCAAGAATCCTCCGGAAAAATCGAAGGATTCCGCCGAATAGCGGGATACAGTCCCTGCGATATGGCCAGAACCAGTAATCTCACGATGTGCTCTTTCTGCGGGAAGAGCCATGCCGAGGTCCGCAAACTTGTGGCAGGTCCTGGGGTTTATATCTGCGACAGCTGCATCAAGATCTGCAAGGGGATCCTGGACAAGGAAATAGAGGGGGACCCGGCAGAACATCAGGGGGCCACTTTGCGCGTGCCCAAGCCCTCGGAAATACGCAGGGAACTCGATGCTCACGTGATCGGTCAGGATCTAGCCAAGCGAACCCTTTCGGTGGCCGTTCACAATCATTACAAGCGCATCGCACTGGAGCGCGATGGTTTGCAGCCGGGTCTTCTGACGGAGGGGCTTGCAGATGTCGAGATGGAGAAGAGCAATGTTCTCCTGATTGGTCCGACTGGATCCGGCAAGACGCTTCTTGCGCGGACCCTGGCAAGGATCCTTGACGTTCCTTTCTGCATCGCCGATGCAACGACCCTGACCGAGGCCGGTTATGTGGGGGAGGATGTGGAGAACATCGTGCTGAGGCTTCTTCAAAATGCAGACTACGACGTGAAGAAGGCTGAGATCGGCATTGTCTATATCGATGAGATTGACAAGATCGGTCGCAAGTCCGACAGCGCCTCGATCACCCGGGATGTTTCCGGAGAAGGGGTCCAGCAGGCCCTTCTCAAGATCCTGGAGGGGACGACCTGCAGTGTTCCCCCGCAAGGTGGACGCAAGCACCCGCAGCAGGAATACATCCAGATCAATACCCAGAACATTCTCTTCATCTGCGGAGGGGCTTTCTTTGGTCTTGATAAGATCGTCGACCGCCGCCTCGGAGCCAAAACCCTTGGATTCCATTCCACGACGGTCAACTCAAGCACCGTTCAGATGGAAGCATCAAGGCTCTTGGAATCCGTGGAACCGGAGGATCTTCTCTCTTTTGGAATGATTCCCGAGTTCATCGGCCGGCTCCCGATCCTGACATCCCTTCAACAACTCACCGAGACCGAGTTGATCAAGGTCCTGACCGAGCCCCGTAATGCGCTGGTCAAGCAGTTCAGCAAACTTCTGGCTATGGATGACATCACGCTGACCGTGACAAAAGATGCGCTGAGCGCCCTTGCCGAGTCCGCGGTGGAAAAGGGAACCGGGGCGAGAGCTCTCCGCACGCTTCTCGAAAAAATCATGTTGGATGTAATGTATGAAGCTCCCGACCGGGATGATCTCGTGGGTGTAACCCTTAACAGGGCTGTTGTCGAAGGGCGCCGATCCGCACTCATCCGGCGGCGGCAGGATAAAAACGCCGCCTGATTCCCGTGACTCGGATCTCCGGGCAAGAGTTGCTTCCCACACCGGGCAGGATGGTTCCGAACAGGAATCTGAGCGATGCCTCCCGGTTGTTGATTGAAAAATCAAAAGGTTTCCACAGGATCGAGTGTGACTTCGGCGCGGCCAAAGGGAAGTTTCTCACGGAGAGCGCCATTCTGAATCCCTCGGTCTTTTTTTTCGGGATCGAGGGTTTGTCTGCAAGGGTTGCAAGGACCAACAAAAAAATCGAGCGGCGGGCCCTGCTCAATGCACTTGTTTGGAGAGGGTGGGGGAGTGAGTCCTTGGATACCCTTGTCCCCATGGGATTCCTTGATGGTCTTCACGTCTCTTTCCCGGATCCGTGGCCCAAGCGACGTCACTGGTTCCGCCGTCTTGTGAACGCTGATTTCCTCAGGATTGCCGCTTCAAAACTCAAGCCCGACGGAGTTCTTAGACTGATGACGGATCACCCCGGTTACTTCCTCTCGATGAAGGAGGCTCTCTCAGCGCAGGGGGGATGGGTCGAGACACCCTGGGAGGATGGATTTGTGCGGCCGGTGACCGAGTTCGAAACCATCTTTCTGGCAAAGGGAGACCCAATCGGCAGGATTGCGGTAAAAAGAGTTGAAGAGTTAAAGAGCTGAAGTTGAATTCAGGTTGATTCCCGTGACTGAACCCTTCGCAGAGTCCGATGAGGAACTGATGAAGCTGATTGCTTCAGGAAACGAGCGTGCATTGAGGACACTCGTGGAACGCCATCAGAATCTCGTGATGGGAACTGTCGTCCGGATGATTGGAGCTACGGAAGCCGAGGATGTCGCCCAGCAGGTGTTTCTCAATGTCTGGAAATCAGCACCCCGCTGGCGTCCTGATGCCAGATTCACCACGTGGCTTCTGACCATCACGAAACGGCTGGTCTTTAATGAATCCCGACGAAGATCCCGTGCCAGACTGATCCCTCAATCCGTTGAGGATCGGGAGACGCCCGACTTTCCCGACTCGGGGCAGTCTCCGGACAATATTCTTTTGGATGAGGAACTGAACCTCGCCATTGAGGCTGCATTGGGCAATCTTCCGGAAAAAGAGCGTTTGGCCGTCGTCCTGCGGAGGTATGAAGAACTGCCATACGAGGAGATCGCGCGTGTTCTGGGGTGCACCCTTCCGGCGGTGAAAAGCCTTCTTTTTCGGGCGCGTATCTCCCTGAGGGAGCAATTGGCACCCTATTTGAGGGATTAGATCATCACCTTTTTTTAGATTAATCTGGAAATCATGAACCGGGAAAAGGAGTGTTGTTGGCAGTCCTTTTTGTTGAATCAATAGGGATTCTCCCAAAACATAACCTCCACTATTTCCTTTGCACATGTCCGAACAGGTTCTTGTCGTTCGCCGCTCTCTCTTTGATCAACTCGGTTCCTTCCAAGGATTACAATCCGACGTGCGTCGCTATCTGACCGCTTTCTTTGAGCCGGGAAATCATTTTTTTGTTCCCCGCCATGAGGCGGAGGAGGATCCCTCGCTCAAACAGATCATTCCCTATGTCGTGGTGACTTCGGGAGATCTGATCCTGCACTACCGCCGGGGCTCCGGAAGTGGAGAAACACGACTTCTCAAAAAGGGATCTGTCGGGATCGGGGGACATATCAATGACGGTGACGGTCTCGGAGAGGCCTTTGATCAGGCGGCCTATCAGCGGGCGCTCCTGCGCGAACTGCAGGAGGAACTCTCCATTGCCAGCGCTTTCATCGAACGTCCGCTTGCTTTGCTCAATGATGATTCCAACGCCGTCGGTTCCGTCCATCTCGGCATCGTCCACCAGTGCCAACTCTCCGAACCCTCGGTGACCGCGAATGAAGAGGCGATTGCCGAGTTAGGATTCTTGAACCTTGAGGATCTAGCCGCCCGCCACGATCAACTGGAGAGTTGGTCGCAATTGGTGGTCTCCGGATGGAAAGATCTCCCGACGATTTCGACGATCTGAACGTCTACCAATTCTTGATCCACTTGGCAGAACTCCCGGATCCACCGGCAGACGACCAAAGGTCGTAGAAGCTAGTACCATTATGTGGCGCTCCATTCGTTGTGTAAACGTAGTAATAAATTAATGGCCAGCCCCAAGGATCAACTATCTCGTTATTGGTGATCGAGTTCGTCTTGAACTCATAATAGATCTTCCCGCCGTTGTTGGGCATCAGGGCGTTGAGAAGTGCAGTATTATTGC
>CAIKFI010000081.1 GCA_903826635.1 uncultured Spartobacteria bacterium
AGGAGCAACCATGAGCACATCGACTTCCCAACATCATGTGGAACCAGGTCTGAAACCCATCGACAAACGCTCTATCGATGCCTCGGTCCGCCTGCCGGTCATCATCCTCTTCGGAAATGCGATTCACTGGCTCGTCATCGGAACGCTTCTCTCCCTGATCGTTTCCGTCAAATTAATCGCTCCCGGATTCTTGGGAAATATCAGTTTCATGACTTATGGGCGGCTTGCTCCGATGGCGCGTGATTTGATGCTCTACGGTTGGGCTTCCCAGGCGGCGCTTGGAGCCGGGATTTGGCTGATGGCCCGCCTCTGTGGGCGTCCCCTTGGCGGAGAGACCAGTCAGGGATTCGGAGGCTCATTGCTCCGCACGCTGATCATCAGCGCTACGGTGCTCTGGAACCTCGCCGTCCTGCTGGGAACGCTGGCCATCTTTGC
This sequence comes from uncultured Spartobacteria bacterium, assembly GCA_903826635.1. Lineage (GTDB taxonomy): Bacteria > Verrucomicrobiota > Verrucomicrobiia > Chthoniobacterales > UBA6821 > UBA6821. The sequence goes on from CAIKFI010000081.1 coordinate 436, forward strand.
AGGATATAGCACTGGTGTGGAGTGGCTCGAGTATCCTCATTGGGCTTCGGCCATGCTGCTGCTCTCCTTCCTTCTCATCGGTATCTGGGCGGTTCTTCTCTTTGATCGCCGAAGCACGGGCCGTGCTGAGGTAGCCCAATGGTATCTCGTCGCCGCCTTTTGCTGGTTCCCTTGGGTCTATGGCACTGCCAATCTCCTGCTTGTCTGGAAGCCGATCCAGGCATCCGCTCAGGGCCCGATCCAGTCATGGTATTGTGGAAGTTTGCTTGCCCTATGGCTGCTGCCAGTCGCGCTTTCCGGGGCTTATGCACTCCTTCCCAGACTTCTTAGCAGCCATCTGAACCGTCGTAATCTGGCAACTCTCGGTTTCTGGATGATGCTTCTTATTGGGGGATGGAACGGGATGGACCGCCTGATCGGAGGTCCCGTCCCAGCATGGATGACGTCGGCCGGTGTGGTAGCCGGAGTCCTTTTTCTAATACCGGTCTTCATGGTCTCAATGAACCTATTAGGAATGTCCCGCAATGAAGCTTTGGTGGAAGAAAGCTATCCCGTTCGTTTTATTCTCATGGGTCTTTATTCACTGATCTCAGTTGGATTAATTGGTGCGCTTGCTTCCCTGCCAAGTGTAAGCGGAGTTCTTCGATTCACAGCCTTCACAGAGGCCAAGACGCAGTTCTGGATTCTCGGGGCAATCTCACTGCCGCTTTTCGCTGTTCTTTACGAGTCCCTTCCCCAACTGCTCGGGCGCGACTGCTGGTCTCCAGTGCTTACTGGGCGTCATTACATTCTCACCCTAGTCGGAATAGCCATGCTGTTAACCTTGCTGCTGCTGGGTGGTCTCTTTACTGGAATCGCACTTGCAGACCCCACAGTCTCTTTCCTCAACATCACCTCCTACTCCTATCCTTTCCACCTGATGGAGTGCGTGGCTCAGTTGCTTCTCCTTGCGGGGTCCCTGACGCTAGCCATGAATATCACCCGCGCCCTTGCGGCTGACTACCTCTTTAACAAGCAACCCGGGAAATAACATGCATCGTCTCCCTTCGCTGCTGAGTGGCATCTTTCTGGTTTTCCTGACCTCATGGTTAGGACTCGTGGCCTATCCCTCCCTCCAACTCGGCCGACTGACGCCGGTCCCAGACCCTGACAGTGGAGGAACTTTCCCTCCACCTTACAGCGGACAAGCAATCGCCGGACAGCGTGTCTATGCCACAGAAGGCTGCATTTCCTGCCACAGCCAGCAAATACGACAACTGAGCATCACGACTTCGGATGTCGATCGTGGATGGGGCTCCCGCCCCTCGGTTGCTCGGGATTATATTCGGGACAGCACTGCTTACCTAGGATCTCGTCGCCTTGGACAGGATCTCTCGAATATCGGAGTCCGCCGTCCCGATGCGAAATGGCACTTTGTTCACCTCTACCGACCC
>CAIKFI010000082.1 GCA_903826635.1 uncultured Spartobacteria bacterium
ATTCTCCCCACGGAAGGTGAGTACGAGATTCTCGTCGCAGCTCAGGCCGCCGCGACTCTCAGGGAAGAGGTGCTCGATCTCCAGGGAGGGGTCCATCGGATCGGGGAGTTGCTTGCCAGTATACGGGCTCAAACCGCCCTGCTGATGATGGAGCGCGATGCGACGACGGGAGGATGTATTGCCCGTGTCCTTAGTGCCGCGTTCTGCAAAGCGGGCCTCCCTGTCCTTGCGTCGCTCGTTCTGGAGCTTCAGGTACTCGGCCTTCTGGGACTGGTTGCGCGGCGCATCGCGTATGACCTCGACGACGCAGAAGTCGGGTACTTCGGCCTCATCAAGCTCTTCGGTTAGTTCTCTGAACAGGCGCTGGAGGCGTCCTGTGGATGCCTGCTGGAAGGCCCCCTTCTTGTGGATACGCCGGCCCAAGAGGAACTCCACCTGGGGATAGAGGGCGATGTGGGTGGAGACGGCTGATCGCCGCTGATTGTAGAACTCGGCGTCGTTAAGTCGCCCCTTCACGGAGTCGGGATCGAAGCTGGTGCCCCCTGCCGTGGCGATGTCAAAAAGGCGGACGGCGACTTCCGTGGAAATCGATGCGTTGCCCCGGAGATTAGCAACCGTCGGCTTGATGATGTCCTGAAGCTGAGTGAAATAGGATTCGTTCCAGGGAGAGTCTTTGTCTGAAGTGGGCTTCGCCCCTTTGCCGCATTGAGCAATGATGTCAGCAGTCAGGATGCCCTTTGCCTCCTTCCACGGAGTGAGAGGCTTCTTTTCCTTGAATGAGACACGGTTGGCCCGAGCTATTTCAACGAGTCTGGAAATCGTCGCAGGCGCGGGAATGTGGAGCCATGCCCGTCCCTCCTTGGGTGTTACCTCTACCCGGCGGGTGGAAAGGAACTCCAGGGCTTTCCACGCACCCACGGCGGGGTCACTGTTAGGGCTGACCCGGATGCTACCAAGGCCAAGCGAGGGGGCAAACTGGCATTTGTTGATACGACGCTTCCAAACGAGTTCCGCCTCGGAGCGGGTCTTGCGGTTGTAGTGGAAGATGGCAGCCTCTTTTTCACTGCGTGTCTTGGGCTTCAGAAAGAGTGCCTTCATGAATCCATCGGCATCCTGCAACAGATCCTCGTGTCGCGAAATGATGGTGCGAAGATGCTGTTCCACCATGGTGCGGGGGAAGTTGTTGCGTCGGGCAGCGGTGCGGAGGTTGGACTTTTTCTCCTGCCGGTAGTTCTCAAGAACCTGATCGATGCCATTGGATGAGCACCATGATTGTCGTTTGTCCAAGGCAGCTTGAAATCGATCCACATCCGTATCCTTCCACTCAAGAGGAGAGACCATCGCAAGGATCTCCTTGGCCAGTTCATCATTTATGAAGTTGGTATCGATCCAAGAAATCACTTCCTTGGCCGACTCCCCGTCTCCCCAAGGAATTGCTCCGTCCTCAGCAAATGCAGAGTAGTCAAAACCCCGGTGATCCACGAGATGCCGAATGCATATGCTGAGTGCCTCAGAGCTCGCGAGCTTGTCTGTAATGGCGCGGTGCCGAAGGAGGAATGGATCTGTCTTTGAGAGAACCTCGTCAGTAACCCATGGCACAGCATGCTTCTCCATGAGCGACTTCAAGCGGGAGCGCCGTGTGGCTCTGTTCTTTCGGGTGTGTCTCCAGGCTCTTTTCTGGCGGCGGGATTCAAGGCGCCCCGTCTCAGGAACCTCGAAGAGGAGGGTCTTAGCGAAAAGTTCCTGTGGCCCCTTGCGCAGATAGACACCTATCCCTTGAAGTCCGATGTCGATTC
>CAIKFI010000083.1 GCA_903826635.1 uncultured Spartobacteria bacterium
CTCATGTAACCAGCCTTCACGAAGATTCTCGAGTCATTGGGATAGTAGGAGCTGGGAAGAGCATAGGCCACCTCCAGTTCTGGCCTGAGTTGGATCGCGGATGCACCCGAGGTCTCGAATTGCTGGTAGGAGCCTCCGAAGTAGGGCGTCACGTACCACCCGCCCCCAAGGTAGGACTCTGCTTTGAGCTGAAGAAGCGTGGAGACATAGTTATTATTGGCTCCTTGTTCTGTGAAGACGTAGTCCCGATCATAGATAAACGCAAACCTCAGCCTCGGGCTCATGTCGAAACTCGTGTAGCCATTGAACCGCAGCCCAGACATATTCTGGCGCCCCGGGACATAACCCTGCATCTCCACGGCATCATACCCGATTCTCAACTCACTATAGATTCTGGGATCTGGTCGGCCGTAAAACCCGACTCCATACATGAACTCCGAACCACTGGATCCATCATCCGGCTCCGTGTAGCGGTACTCCCCCCAAGCTGTCACCTTCATCTGATCAGTAACTTTCCAAGTCAGCTCCTGACGGGTTTTTCCCATGATATAATTGATATAGCCAGGATCAGGATGAATGAGTTGATAGAAGTCAAACGTCTGGTTCATGCCCAACTGTCCCGTGAACTGATACTGACCGGCGAGGCCAGCACCCGTGCGCAACCGACGCGTCCTGTTCACCAACTCAGCTATCAAAAGATTACTTCCCGTGATGTCACTATATCCAAAGTAAGGCCTCCAGATCGCCGAAGTGCGGCCGATGCGAGCCGAGAGATTAACCTGCTGATTGAAAGCCGAGAGACCGGAATTCTTGAAAAACTCATCCGCCCAAGCCTCATAGCGGGCATTCAAGGCGGCAATCGTATCGAGGAACTCATTGTAGACTGAATCGGGTGTTCCCACCTGCAATTCACCTCCAACACGTGGGGTGATGTAGAAATCCGAAATCTGATTACTCGATGTCAGATTCACATTCGATTCCCACGATTGGGCCAAGCCGAACCAAGGATAAAATTCGATCAACCCCTTCCTGTAGACGCGAGGGTGAAGCCCGATCGGGGCAATATCCGTAGTGACCGGGCGGAATGGCGCCGTGTCATTCCACGAGAGGCCACGAAAGGAAGCCCTGCCCTGCATGTCATGGAATTTTGAGAGTTGAAAAATGGGAAGCGTTGTTTCTTCGGGCTCACTCGCTGGGATGATCGGAATGGCACGCTCAGAGAGACCGGGCACCGCGGAACTGCTCAGATGCTCCTCCGGAGAGTTCCATTCAAAACTTCTGTCGGTCTTCTGTTCCACTCCTCCCTCCCAAACCGACAAATCAGAAGAAGCCTCCACCACACTCAAGAACAAGCCGATCAACAGGCACAATAGAAAGCTGCACCGGAATTTCATACTCCGAGAAATCCCCGCCACCCTCTTAGTAAGCATTTTTAGGAGGTCTTAGCGTCATGAGAATAATTTTCAAATCAAACGTCAGACTCCAGTTCTCGATGTAGTATTGGTCGTATTTGATCCTCTCCTCGAGCGATGTGTTTCCACGAAAACCATTGACCGCCGCCCATCCAGTGAGACCAGGTTTGCAGAGATGGCGGAGATTGTAGCAATGGAGAGTCTCACGCAGTTCCTCAATGAGTTCATAAATCTCAGGCCGAGGTCCCACAAGGCTCATCTCACCCTTCAGGACATTCCAGAACTGCGGCACCTCATCCAGGTTCCACTTCCGAATAAACTCACCGATCTTAAGGCGCCGGGGATCATTCTCCACTGCACGGGTCACTCCTGTCCCATCGTTTGCATCGAGACGCATCGAGCGCAACTTGATAATCTGGAAATTCTTCCCCCGATAACCACTGCGGGTCTGGGTATAAAAAATCGGCCCAGGAGACTCCCTCTTGATGAGATAACCGAGCACGATGATCAAGGGTGCGGACAAGATGATGCCGAGGATGGCCCCGAAAATATCGACCGATCGCTTCAGAATGCGGTTGGAAAAACTCTCGAGCGCCAGTTCAGGAATCACCATCGTCGGGACACCATTCAGCTTTCTCATGACTAATCGCCGAGACCAGACATCGAAAGTCCAAGGAATCAGCACGATCCCAACCATCAAGTCCGAGCAGATCTCGCTAATCATCAAGAGCTGCATTTCACCGATGTCACTAAGGTCCAAAACCAGCATGGTGATCTTGTTTGATTGCAAAAGTCTCCGAAGATCTGTAAGGGCGCCGAGTTCCTTGAAACCTAACGAAGGTGGAGGCGTGAGAGCTGAGTGCTCTGGATTGCTGAAAAATCCCGTAACACTCGCTTGAGAGAGTGCATTATGAATCAATCCCTCGAGCACGGGCTCCATCCGATCACTCCAACTCACAAAAGCGAGGCACTCGATGCGGGTGCTCTTAAGATATTGAGTTTCGAACAAAAAAACAGAGATGCGTAAGGTAGCGACTAGGAGAAAAATGAAACACGTGTTGACCAAGAGATCAGGGAGATATCCGAAGGAGATGGAAAGCACCTCGGTTGGAAACAAGAACGATCGAAGGACGATAAAAACAACTGTCCCGGTGAAAATCGAAAGCGCCAAAAGACGCAGCATGAGACGTATCTTAATAAAGGACTGCCAACGGTAGAGCCCGAAAACCCCAAACAGGTAGAGATTAAAAAACCCAATGAACAGGCAGTTGATCCAAGTCAATCTGTCCACAAGTGGCAAGGGAACTGCATCCCAAAAGTAAGCCGTCCAATAGGCCAGAGGAAAAGAAAGGATGATTGCGATCAAGTCGCCTGCACGAAGAAAAAAACGCCAGGTTGAAGTTTGATGATTAGCACTATACATCCTTGATTTAAGTTTTATCGTTCGTTGTACTTTATAAGGCCATTAAAAAATCATTATTTCAATAACTTTGCTATATCCTTCCTACAAGATATGAGGATCGTTCCCTGAATGAGTAATCACCTTGAGCATGATGATTTCGCTGAAAAACCTCGGCGACCGATCTTCCGGCCGATTCTGTCGATTCTGATCTCTGGACTCGCTGCCCTCTGCCTGATTCCTCTCGGATTCATCACCGGGCTCTCAAATCCTAGATTGTTGGAATGGATCACCATGGGATTCCCACCAACATGGCCGGGAACATTGGCAGGCGTAGCGATCGCATGCCTGGTGATGATCCCTATGATCTGGATTGCGCGGAGCGGTTCCTTGGATCTGATTGCGTTTTTCCTCATGTGGGAAGCGTTAATCATGTGCGGTTTTTTCTTTCTCGGAATCACGGCCTGGAATCTGGAGGGAGGACTGGGTCAGGGAATTCTTAGCACCGCACCGCTCGTCGTCCTGATCAACTGCACCGGTTTTGCAATTCTTCTTACCGTGTTAGGATGCACTTATGCCTTCCTAAAATCTTTTGGTTTTAGGAGCAAAAGCATTGCTCCGATCGTCGCAGGAAATGATGGGCGCCTCAAATGGTTCCTCCGCGGCATCGGATTCGTAACGATCCTCCTGCTTGCGCTTCCAATGGCGAGAACAGGAATCGTTCCGTTACTTGCCTATGCATCTGAAGGAGCCGGTGGAACTGCATTCGGCAGTGTCGATCCGCGCCTCATGCTCATCGAATCACCGGCACTGCGAGCCATCTATAATCTGGGCTACGGACTCATGCCTTTTGTAACAGCAGGACTGATCCTTTATTGCATACGAAAACCAATCCAGTTTTTGAAAATCGATGGGATCATCATAGCCATTCTTTTGATTGCTCAACTACTGAGTGGCAATCGCTTTCCACTGGCTCTGGCAGCGATCGCAACGATCAGCCTCCTCAGCATGGAAAGGAGGATTCCGAGATGGATTCTCATCACCGCGATTGTTATGTATATGTTCCTGTTCACAGTCCTCGGGGGATTCACAGGATTGTTACGATGGGATAAAGAGCAGCTCTTCACCGGCAATCCCGTGTCCAACAGCATCGAGGCCGCCTTCACTGGAAACAACCTCATCGACATGCGCGACGCCTCGTGGGTCATGAGCCAATGGGATTTTGAGCCGCTCAATGGGATGACCTACCTGGGTGGACTGACCTCCTTTATCCCAAGTGGCATCTTTCCTCAGAAGAGAGAGTGGCATCTGGGCCTGACTGCCGTGAGATTGGTTGGATGGGACGACAGCACACACCCGGGACTGCGGATCTCTTTCTTCGGTGAGTCGTTTCTAAATTTCGGGCTGGCTGGAGTGATTACTCTGGGGACTGTTCTTGGAATTCTCTTCGGATCCCTTCTTTGGGTCTTTCATCAAGCCTCGGCAGCGCGTCCATCCAGCCTGAACAGGAACCTTAGGATCCTTATTCTCATGGAGATGACACTCCATCTCTCCAATACCAGCAATGCTTTCTCCTTCTGGGCCCTGGGAGCAATCCTGCTGATCCAATGGACACTGGTTGACTGCTTCGCTCCCCCTGACCCTGTAGATCACGAGTAACCCGATGCATCCTATCGCGCTTAACGGTCGCTTCAGCGGCACACGACAACCAACAGGTACCCAGGTTGCCTCGTTCCAACTCTTCGATGCGATTCTTCGTCTTGGAGGAAGCGGGTCCAACAATCAACATTTTGTGGTCTTTGCGGACATGCGCTTCCCCGGCGTTGAACGATGGGTCTCACTTCCGTGCGTTACCTTCGTGCAGACCCCCTTCCAAGATTGGTCCCAGGCACGAGGGCATCTCTGGGAGCAGTGCCTAGCCACCCCTCTTGCAATAGATCATGGATGCCTTCTGATGCATCATCCGATGAATACCTCCCCCGCGTGGCAGGTTGGAATCAGTCACATCGTCACCCTTCATGACCTGAACTTCCTCCTTCATCCTGAGTGGTACTCCCGATCTTTTAGGATGGTCTATGACGTGTGCGCAATGGCCGGACTACGTCACAGTCGCTGTGTTGTCACGATTTCCGAGTATGTCCGGGAGCAAACCCTGTCAGCCTTGAAATTATCACCGGAACGTCTGCGGATGATTTATGATGGGGTGAAACCACTCCATTCCTTACACCCATCTCCCGGAAACTATCTCTTTGCCGCAGGCTCACTCCAACCTCACAAGAACTTAGCCCGCTTGATCGAGGCGTTCCTTGAGATCAGTCCTCTTTATCCCGGCCTCGAGTTGCTCGTGGCGGGGAGAACACAGGCCCCGTTTACTACCAGCCCCGAGCTTTCACGATTCCTTCGAAGTCCGGGCGTCCGTTTAACCGGTTACTTAAGTGATCAAGAACTCTCAGACACCTACGCTGGAGCACGGGCCTTCTGCTTTCCATCACTCGAGGAGGGCTTTGGGCTACCTGTTCTTGAGGCGATGAGTCTAGGATGCCCCGTCCTCACCTCGAACACATCGTGCCTTCCAGAAATCGCTGGACCCGCCTTACAAGTTGATCCTTATTCCACGGAAGCGATTGCGATGGGTTTGCGTCAACTTCTCGACCTCTCGCCCGAGGATCGTGAGAAGCTTGTGAAATCAGGGAAAGCATGGTGCCAACGATTTACTTGGGAGGACTCGGCAAACAAGTATCTAGAGCTCTACCATGAACTCAACCGATAGATCATCCCCTCTCCCCGGCATCATTGCACCTCTGCGCAATCCCACGACAGATCACCTGCCAAGGCCTTCCTGTATTGCGCAAGCACCGGAGCATAGCAGGCCTCATGTGAAAAGCGCTTCTCAACAATCGACCGATGATTAGTCAGGACACCTGCCGGATGATTCCTGATCAAGGCGATCATGGCACTCAACCCCTTTGTCAGGGCCTCCAGATTATCAAGATCAGCTATCCAGCAGTGAGAAAATCCCAGACTCTCCAATGCTCCCATCCCGGGAGACAGAGTCGTCACCATAGGGAGTCCACAAGATGCCGCCTCAAGCAATACGAATGGGATGCCCGCCTCATAGCGTGAGGTTAGCAGGAACCCATCGAGGGCATGATAAAAGGGGAGCGCCTCCTCGAGATAGCTAAGGCGCAAGATCTTGGAGGAAACTCCCGCAAGGTGTGCCTCTTGATCGAGTTCCCTTCTTAACTTCCCTTCGCCGAGATCCGTAAAATAAAGATCGGGGTTAGTTCGGAAAAGCGGCTCCAGCGCCTTAAGTGCGATCATGGGATCCTTCTGAAAGACAAGTCGACCTGATGAGCCGATGATGATCCCCTCTTCAGGTAATCCCAATACTTGTCGCGCCGCTTTTTTCTGATCTAGGCTTGCTGGAAGGAAATGCTCTTCGCGCACAGGATTAGGTATGATCGGGGCTGGAACTCTTACACCAAGCACTTCCCTCGCAAATCCTGCCTCATCCTCCGAAATATTAATGGTAATCCCGAGGGGCGCCAACATCCTCTCCAAGAGGTTAAAGAAACCCGCCACAAGACCACTCCGTCCCATGCCATAGTAGGCATTAGGCGTGTAAAAGACCGGTCTTTTGGAGAATGTCATTGTAAGGATTCTTACCAGTGCACCCGCCTTCGAACTATGGGCATGGATCACATCTGGTTTTATTTTAGCGATAAACCTGGAAAGTTTCCACAGGGCTGGCAGGTCCGAGAGTGCCGGGCGATTGATGGTCTTGAGGTTTAACACTTCACCTCCATGTTTCAGAACCTCCTTCACAAGAACTGGCAATCCGGGACTAGGACGACAATCAGAATAAGCCAGCGAGACGGAGACCCCCTTCCGGATCAGGTAATGAACCAATCCTTCCACCTGGCGGAAAACACCTGCAAATCCTGGTTCGACAACGACAAGAACCTTCATGAGGTGGTAAGATATCTTCGCGCAAGGAAATGCCCTCCCCGGTTGAACGGCAACTCGATAAAGCGTCTAAAGAGTTCTGCGATCGGTATGGTCACCACGATCGACACAAGAAAGAGGATTAACGCCGGTATGATCGAGGGCTGAATCATGAGCATTTTAGGCATCAGATGACCCA
>CAIKFI010000084.1 GCA_903826635.1 uncultured Spartobacteria bacterium
AAGATTGCCAGTAGAACCCACCCCTCTCCCGATCACCACGCCATCAGTGTTCCCACTCACACTAACCACGGCGCCGTTGCTCACCAGCAGACTATTCCCTGCACCATCATATCCCACGAACAGATCCCCCGCATTGGTCAATGTCGTTTCTACATCCGAAACAACCACTGCATTCCCGATCGATCCCACTCCATAGCCAATGTAAGTAGAACCACTAATGACAAGTTGTCCTTGGGAAGCAATATTCAGACTGTTGCTGATTCCAGTATAACCTATGTAAAATTCGTTATTATTGATAAACTCAGTTCCGTAATTATATATTCTTATAATGTTATTTGATGCATTGCTTCCGATGCCGATGTACGTGCTGTCATAAACAACGACGTCGGATGAAAATTCGACCACTTCACCGGAAGAATTGCTTCCCACATAGAGGTTCTGGGCGCTACCCCTCGAAATCGTAAAAAAAATTGCCGCCAATAGCAAAAAGCAGATTTTACCGTTCCCTCGACTCAATTTACCGGGAAGTTTTGTGGAACAGGCCTTGAAATCCCCTGATTCAGCCTTTCTTGATCTGTAATCGTAAATTTGATTATCTGTTACAAAAAGAGGTAATATAGTAAGTTTCATGTTTTCTCTGCATTTTGGATTGACTTAATCCGACGAGATTTAACACACAAGAGTCAGTTAAGATACCTTATTTTTGCTACCTACCGCCCCCTATTGCTCATGAACATGCCTGATGCTGCCCTCTTTTCTGAGCCATGCACCTTAAGCTGCAAGATCGATTCTTCGAATTGTCCCGCCAAATCGGAAGAGAAGTGCGATACCCACAGGAACTAAGGCGACTCCCATCAGGAAGACGGGGATATAACTGATCCGACTCATCGCGGGAACAAGCCAGGTACTGAAGAGAAGCACACCGAGCACGGCACTCATGCCGCTGATACCCGCCACCGTCCCGACTGATTTCCCAGAGTAAAAGTCGCCCGGTAGCGTCTGGATGTTGTTGATCATGACCTGAAAACCACAAAGGACCAGGGCCATGGCCAGCACGGCGACCCATGGCTTCCCAGCAAATGCCGCTAAAATGAAACCGGGAAGCGTCATCACCCCTCCGATGACGATGGCTTGCTTGCGAGCCCGATCAACGCTCCATCCCTGACTCATCTTGTGACCCGAATACCATCCCCCGACCAGACTCCCGATTACCGCCCCGAGGTAGGGGACCCAGGCGAACATTCCGATCTGCTTCACGTCGAAGCCGAAGCGCTCCGCGAGGTAGATGGGAAGCCAGTTCACGAAGAGCCACCAGACGGGGTCGATGAAGAATCGGGAAAGGATAATGGCCCAGGTCTGCCGATAAGCCAGGGCCTGCCTCCAGTTTAGTCCTGGTGAGGACGTGTTGTTTGGAAGGTTCTCCTCAATCGACGCCCCCTCCTCAGATGCTCCCTCCAGAATGAGAGCCCTCTCCTCCCGTGTAATCCAAGGATGACTCCCGGGGCCCGAGCGTGCCACGCACCACCAAGGGATGATCCAGAGGAATCCCAAGGCTCCGATGACGGCAAACGTGGCTCTCCAACCCAACCACAGGTAGAGCAGAGCGATCACCGGTGCGGACACAACCGCACCCAGCGAGGCCCCTGCATTGAAGATCCCCTGCGCAAGCGCCCTTTCGTGCCGGGGGAACCACTCGGCAACTGCCTTGGTCGCTCCCGGCCAATTACCCGCTTCGCTGAAGCCGAGCAATCCGCGCGCCATGAGAAGCCCCGACATACTACGGACCAAACCGTGCAGGGCGGCAGCGGTGGACCAGACTGCGATGGTGCAGACAAAGCCGATCCGTGTTCCCACGCGGTCGAAGAATCGCCCCGAGAATGCCTGTCCCAAGGCATAGGCAATCATGAAGAACGCAATAATGGTTGCGTAGGCTTCCTTGGTGAGATGCGTATCCCTCGATATTGCAGGCCACATCACCGAGAGGGAGGCCCGGTCGATATAGTTGATGACGGTAGCGACCCCGATCAGCGAGATGATCAACCATCTCAGGCGTGCGCGGAGAACCATGGGAGAAAAAGTGGGCGGGGGTAAGTTTAGGGGGCTTAATCTCCAGAGGTCAGGCTCAGGTCGGTAGTTCTTGGTCGTTGGGCAGAAAATCCTGTCGCATGGGTGCGAAGAGGTCGATCACCGTGGAATCCTCAAGAGCCACTGAGCCATGCACCACGCCGGAGGGGATGTAGTAGAAATCCCCAGCCCCAAGCATCTGGGACTCTTCGCCGATCTGCACCTGCACTGATCCTGATCGGACAAAGGCCGCTTGGACATGGGGATGTGCATGCAGGGCTCCCACCGCACCCTTCTTGAACTCCAGATAGACCGCCATGAGTTGATCACCATAGGCCATGATCTTGCGTCTCACGCCGCCACCGAGATCCTCCCAAGCGATCTGCTCAAACCGGGTATAAAGCTGCTCTTTGTGAACAAACATCGGAGATGACTTATTGTTTGATAATTTTCGCTGGACCTACCCAGGAGATGGTCTCCTCTCCCGCCTTCATCGAGTGCTTGGTTGAGGGATCGGGTGAGTTGTTGGCTATCAGGACCGTCCATTGGATCTTCCTCTCGCCGGTGATCCTCACAACGGTCCCCTCCTCCGTGGAGGCGAGCACCGTCACGCTCCGGATGACGGGATAACTCCCGGAAGTGCTCTCCTTGGCCCCGTCAAAAGAGCCGTGAGGTTCGATCGCCGAGGCGAAGACATGGTTGGCGGCCTTCTGGCGGAGGATCATCGCCGGTTCATGGCGCAGGTTGAAGTTCGGATCACTCGCACCGGTCCTCGTGAAGACAATCTTCGTCGAGGGATCCGCCGCGGAGGTGATGGTGTAGTAGCGGTTCCCATCGAGCCAAGTGAAGCTGAGCGATCCACCATTCTCCTTGATCGTTCCCTCGGACTCCACCCAGAGGTGCTGGTAGCCGTTACCTCCTCCAAGGGAATGCAACTCAGTCAAGTAAGGGGTCAGTTTCAGATTGCTCTCCATGAACTGTCCCATGAAATGGAAGGGGTAATCATACAGATGCTCTTTCTCGGAGGAGAGGCGGAAGACATCGAGGAGGACGGGGTGATCGAGGGTCTTGTCCCTCACCATGGCAACAGTCCGCCTCATGGCAACCCCGGGCACCGCCGTGGTATCCGTGGCGCTCATAACCTGAAAATCCGGGCCCTGAAGATCAAAGAACCCTTTTTCGGAATGCAGGGTCTTCGCGGTATTGTAGTTGCCGCTGTAGTGAGAGGACTCGTCGACGACGACCGTATTGTGCGCGATAGTCTGCTTGGCGTAGGAGTTGTTCTCCGGAAGGTAGCGTCCCCCATACTTCTGTTCCACGTTCACGAACCGTACAGATCCGTAATCGGTGAGGATTTCGCGCCCCTGGTCGTAATACTCGAGGGCCAGCTTGTCATAATGTCCATGCCCCATTCCCAGCGAGGAATACTTCATCATGGCGACCGAGAGATCTTTTCCCAATCCTGATCGAAGGATTCCAAGGCCTCCCCCTCTACCGTCTGGGCCATCGGAATACTCCACACTGGCATAGGGAAAAGCGGGGGGATTCGGATCTGCTGCGAGCGCCATGGCGACCGATTGTCCCGAGGGATCGAGAGAAACTCGTCCCTGAGACTGCACCACCGAAAGCAGGGAGGCGTCGTGCCCATAGCGAGCAAAAGTCAAATCCACGGGGAAGATGATGGCCCCACTCCTGAAGTTCATCTCCTTCATGGAATCATTGAGGGGGAAAAAGCTCCCCAGTGGATCGGTCTGCTGGAGCGTGGCGTAGAGGGACTTTTTCAGGATCTCTCCATGGCGCTGAAACACCTTGAGTTCTGGTTGGTTATTCTGGATGACCTCGGCGAAGATAAAAAACGGCATGAGCGCGTAGCGGGCGTAATAGGGTCCTTCGCAATAATACCCGTCCGGCGAGAAAAGCTCCTCCATCTGCCGGAAAAAGCCTGCGGAACCATCCATTTTCGTTCCGTAAAGGGCCTTCTTCACAATGTTCTGATCTCCCATGACGTAACCGGCCATGCCAACCGCCGAGACAAACCAGGTGGCGTGATTGTGCATGATGTTGAATTCTTTTTCGTGGACCACGCTGATGAATTGCACCATGGGACGAAAGATGTTCGTTTCAAACCGACTCCGCTCATCGGAAGTCAGGATGTCGTAGATGCAGTCGTAAGCCTGACTCACATCGACAAGCCAATTTGCCTCATTAAGAGGCTGCCAGAAGAGTCGACCGGGATTGTTCTCTTTGGAGGCAGGATGAACACCCAAGGTCGGGTAAAGGGTTGCATAGCTCTCCAGACGAGACTTCACGAAGACGGCGTAGCGGGTATCCCCCGTAACCTGATAGAGGAATCCGGCATTCCTCATCTCGGACTCGTTGCGGGCATGGCGTTGCTGGGTCGGTCCGGAGGCATCCTTCGGCACCGGAACATCGGGAGGATCGTTCAGAATCTTCTCGAGGGAGGCTTTGGTCTCCGCCAAGGAAGCATCAAACAGGGGGGCCTTGCCGAGGTTGGCACGGATCGAGGCAACCCCGTCTGGAGTGAGCATCAGGCAGGGGTGCTGTTCCGACGCCAAAGAAGCCTGGGCGCCAATGACAAGGAAGGAAGAGAAGGGAAGAGACGCCAGCGTAAGTGCTAGACCCAACAGTTTCTTGATCATTGTTCCGGGGGGCGGAATTTTTCCCGTCTTACGAGAAGAAGATGCCTCCGTTGATTTCAACGGCTTCGCCGTTGATGAACGATGATCTGGGCGAAGCAAGGAATGCCGTCAACTCCGCAACCTCCTCGGAAGTTCCCTCACGACCGACCGGCGTCATGGAGGCGACTCGCTCCCTTACCTCGGGCTTGGTGAAGGTGTCGTGGAATTTGGTCGCGATCATGCCCGGCGAGACCGTGTTGACCCGAATTCTTCGGGGAGCAAGCTCCTTGGCAAGAGCCCGGGAGTAGTTTGCCACGCCCGCCTTAGCCGCCGCATAGGCACTGGCCCCGGGTCCCCCGCCGTCACGGCCTGCCTGTGAGGAAAAGTTGACGATCACACCCCCGTCGGGCATCAGCGGAAGCACCGCCTTGATGACAAGAAAGACACTCTTGAGATTCAGGTCGATCACGGCGTCCCAGTGGTCCTCATCCATGTCCAGAATGGTTTTGCGGGCGATCAGACCGCCGGCAACGTTCACGAGGATATCAATGCGACCTCCGAATTCCGAGGAGACCTTCTCCACAAGTCGCGCGATGTCGGAAGAGATCACAACGTTCCCTTGAACTGCGATGGCACGCCCCCCTTTGTCGGTGATCTGGCGGACGGTTTCCTCCGCCTCCTCGAGGTTGGATCGGTAATTCACCGCCACGATGGCGCCGAGTTCGGCAAGTCGAACCGAGACGGCTCGGCCGATGTCACGAGCACCTCCCGTGACGAGGGCGATTTTTCCGGAGAGTTCGTTCATAGGGGGAGTAGTAAGAGTAGTAAAGGCCGCAGGTTGAAGCGATCAGAGATCGGTGATTGGTTGGTGTCGTGGAACAAGGATCTTCATGATGCCCCATGCCGTCAGGTAACTCAGGGCACAGATCACAAACATGATAAAGTAGGCATGCTGAGGGTTCTCCTTAAACGTGTCGGTCAGGGTTCCTGAAAGCTTGAGGATAATAACGCCGCCCAGACCGCCCGCCATCGCGCCGATACCAGTCACCGATCCGACAGATTTCTTGGGTAACATGTCCGATACAGTGGTGAAGAGGTTGGCCGACCAAGCCTGGTGAGCCGCAGCGCCGATGCAGATGATGGCAATGGCAAAGGTTGAAGCGAGGTGGCCGAAGTGGCTGACGTTTGCAAAATACTGAGTGGTCAGAACGCTCAGAGGGCAGAGAGCGATCAGGAACATGGCGGTCATACG
>CAIKFI010000085.1 GCA_903826635.1 uncultured Spartobacteria bacterium
GCCTTATCATCTTCGTCATTCTCTATTATATTCTAAGAAGGCAGATTCGACTAACGAAAACCTGACCCCTTGACGATGAGGAATGAACTGATCCCGCTTGAAGACACTTGGATTGATGTCGTTAAAAAATCCTTCAGAGGAGGCAACATCAGCGAAAGGGAACTTGAACAAAGATCGGGCCTAAGCGCCCTGGCTGTCCAAAAAACCCTCTCGGGGGATCTCAGCGAGGAGGATCTGGTCAAGATTTCCACCGCCCTAGGACTGGCTCCAAACCGGCTTATCGAGATGGCGCACGGAAGATACCACCCCGGAACGCTCGCGCCTCCCGAAGGAATTGAGATGTTCACCTCAACCTGGCACGATTTTAACGTTCACTCCTATCTCGCATGGGATCCCAAGCAATCGGGAGAGGTCAAGGAGGCGGTTGCTTTTGATACTGGAGCAGATGCTTCGGAGATGCTCGCGTATCTGAAGGAACACAATCTCAAACTGAGCACGGTTTTTATCACCCATGGTCACGGCGACCACGTCTTCGATCTGGAAAGAATTCAGGAAAAGACAGGGGCCCGCGCTTTGCAGGGGGAAAGGGTCGAGACTCCCGGGGCCGGGAACTTCCTTTCGGGGGAAAAATTCCGTCTTGGATCATTGGTGATTGAGACGCGTTGCACCTGGGGACATGCCGCAGGTGGTATCACCTACATTATCCGGGGGCTGGAAACCCCCGTTGCCATTGTGGGGGATGCCATTTTTGCAGGCTCCATGGGGGGCCCGAACGTTTCCTATGCCGCCTGCCTGGATTCGAATAAAAAGGAGATTCTCTCCCTGCCTCCGGAAACCTTGATATGCCCCGGTCACGGCCCCCTGACCACCGTGCACTTGGAGGCCCTTCACAATCCCTTTTTTTAAATTTGTGAAGACTCCTCATTGCGCAGTCCATGATAGCTTTCAAAGCCGGAGCTTGACCTGCGAGGAAGGATAGCCGATCTTCACACCCCCACATCAATGAATCAAAGAAAGCAGGTGAATTTATATGCCGGAAGTTATTGTCCGTAAGGGCGAACCCATCGATCGCGCTCTCAAGCGCCTCAAGACCAAACTCGACACCGAGGGAATCCTCGATGAGGTGCGTCGTCTGCGTGCCTTCGAGACTCCGACTCAGCGCACCAAGCGCAAGGCCAAGGCCAGTGCGAAACGCGCCAAGGCGAAGATCCGCTTCGTGCTGAACTGATCCTCAGACGATGAACACTCCCTTGGAGTGAATCCTGAAGTTCTTATCATCGGTTGCGGTTTCCTTGGGGAGGCCGCAGCCGAACTTTTTTCAGCCCAAGGACGCAATGTTCTTGGATTAGTAAGGAATCCTCAGTCGTTGGAGACCCTTGTGGGTAAATCCTTCGAATCCGCTTCGTGTGATGTCACCGATCCGGAGTCCGTTGAGAGGTTTGCCCCGCGTCTCAAAGGGGTTCCCCTGGCTATTTATTCCGTGAGTTCGGGGAGAGGTGGGGCAGAGTCCTACGCTTCAGTCTTTCGTGATGGATTTCATCGTGTCCTGAGCCACTGGATGCCACGAAGGATTCTCTTCGTAAGCAGCACCTCCGTCTACGCCCAATCCGACGGCTCGTGGGTGACTGAGAATTCACCGACCATTCCGGATCGGGAGACTGGCATGATCCTGCTCGAGGCGGAACGTATCTGCATGAATCACGGTGGGATTGTGGCCCGCCTCTCGGGTCTCTATGGTCCCGGACGTTCCGTCTTGCTCAGAAAGTTCCTTGCAGGCGAATCCGTTCTTGAAGATGGGGGTGCACGATGGATCAACCAGATTCATCGTGATGATGCGGCCTCGGCCTTGGTGAGGCTTGGCGATCCATTTATGCCTTCAGGCCTTTACAATGTGACGGACAACTCCCCCACCACCCAAAAAGAGGTCTACGGCTGGATGTCGGAGTTTTTTCACAGACCTCTTCCGCCGGAGGGGCCTGCAGATCTCCACCGAAAAAGAGGATGGACGTCAAAACGTGTTTCCAACAACAAGCTTTGCCAAACCGGTTGGACTCCCTCTTTTCCTAGTTTTAGGGACGCTTTGCCTCTCCTTACACCCCCTCTCGCATGAATCTTTTTAAGAGTAATGTTTGCAATTCTTAACCCTTGAGAGTCACTTTGTCTCACTCTGTATGAAAAAAACCATTCTGATCATCGATGATGAAAAGCATACCCGGGACGGCCTTAGGACCGCATTCGAGGAGGAATATGAAGTCTATGTTGCCGCTGATGCAGCCGGAGCCCTTGCCGTTCTGGAAGCCGATCCAATCGACTTGGTGATCACCGATCTGAAATTAGGAACGGATGACGGAATGAGCCTTATGGATAGACTACTGGCACTCCCCACGCCGCCAATCTGCATCATGATGACCGCATATGGCTCCGTGGATACCGCCGTGGAAGCGATGCGTCGAGGCGCCTATGATTTCGTGACCAAACCCGTCAATCTTGATCGTCTTGGAATGCTGGCACGTCGCGCCCTCCGTGAAAGGGATGTCGAGACCGAGAACAGGGAGCTGCGAAGGGAGGTTAAAAAAAATAGGGCCCCCGACAGGATGATTGGTCGATCACCGGCCATGGAGCACGTTTTTGAAACAATCCGTCAGGTTGCTCCGACCAAAGCAACGGTTCTCATTCAGGGTGAAAGCGGAACCGGCAAAGAGGTCGCAGCCAAGGCGATTCACTCGCTGAGCACCCGCTCGGACAAACCGTTCATAGCGGTCCATTGCGCCGCCCTTTCCCCCCAACTTCTCGAGAGTGAACTCTTCGGACACGAAAAAGGGGCTTTTACGGGAGCGGGAGAACGGAGAATCGGAAGGTTTGAACAGGCGGCGGGCGGAACATTGTTTCTCGATGAAATCGGTGAAATCGATCCCTCCGTTCAGGTCAAGATTCTCCGAGTTTTGGGGGAAAAAAGCTTTGAGCGAGTCGGTGGGAATCAAACGATGGGGACAGATGTGCGACTGATTGCCGCAACGAACAAAGATCTTGCAAAAATGGTTGAGGAGGGAGCTTTCCGTGAGGATCTCTTTTTCAGACTCCACGTTGTGCCACTCCGAATGCCACCGCTCCGTGAGCACCCGGATGACATTCCCCTGTTAGTGAATGCAACCCTGAAAGAAATGGAAAAGGAACACGGCAAGCCGGGGCGTCCTTTTTCCAAAGAAGCATCAAGGGCATTGGAAACTTACGCCTGGCCTGGAAATATCCGCGAACTCAGGGCCGCGGTGGAGCATGCAGTTGTCTTGGGGAGCGATCCCAGGACCCTCGAACTCAAAGACCTCCCCACATCCTTACAAGGGGCGATGCACGGCTTGACCTTGGAGGAGAATCTTGATCTTTCAAAGGCTGCCAATTCCTTGATCCACAAGGCCCTTGATGAATGCTCGAATAACAGGACGTTGGCAGCAAAAAAGCTCGGCATAAGCCGCCGCACACTGCATCGTCAATTGGCAAAACAAGGCATCACCAAAAAAAACCTCTGACAAGATGGCACTTCAGGAAAAACTATTGGATCTGGATACCGGCACGACTGCCCGATTCTTAAAAATCGGCATGCTGACCGCCACTGTGGTCGGCCTCTGCCTCGTCTACACCTTGATCCAGTTTAAAGGATTGAAAAGTGAAACCGCCATGGATCAAGCTCAGATCGCACGCTTCCTGATGTTAGGGGAGGGTTTTTCGACCTGTTATCTCCGCCCGCTTGCCATCCACCAATTAAGCGATACGGGAAGAACAATCCCGACCAAGATTTTCCCCGACTTTTACAACGCCCCCGTTTACCCCCTTGTCGAGTCAGTCGCACTTCGCTTCGTCAAGAAACAACTTACAATGTCACCCACGGATACTCTCTCGATGGGAGACCGGGCCATTTCGGTTCTCGGGGTGATCCTTCTTCTGGCGGGTGTCCTGGTGTGGTATTTGGTGGGCAGACTGATTTTTGACCATTCCCTTGCCATTCTTGCAGCTGGTTTGATACTCGTGACAGACCTGATGTGGCAGTTTGCACTGTCAGGCCTTCCCCAGCATCTGCTGATCATTCTCTTCGGAATTGTCACGTTTTGTTCCCTGCAAGCCAGTCGCTCCAACGAGGAAGAAAATGACTTGAAAGCCTTGCTTTGGCTCGGTGGGGCGGGCTTGGGGCTGGGACTGATGTCACTGACCAACGGCGTGACAGCCTGTTTTGTGCCGGGGTTTCTTATTTTCTGCGTGGTGGGATTTCACGCTCGGATCCGGGCAATCCTGGTGCCGCTTATAATCTACCTGCTCTGCATCTCTCCATGGCTGTTGAGAAACATATCGGTCTGCGGCAATCCATTTGGCCTTTCTATTTACACTGCGTTGGCCGGTGCCGGCATCACAGAAAGCTCCATCATGAGGGGGACATCAACCGGATTGGTGCTGGGAGGGGGTATGGCCACAAAATTCCGATCCGGGCTCTTGGATCAGGCGGCTCATCTCTGGGAGTATTTGGGGCTGAATATTGTTGCGATCGGCTTTGTGCTCTCCCTCCTACACCCGTTTCGAAGCACGTTTGCTTCATTATGGAGATGGATCATTCTTCTCATGTGGGTTTTGACCTCTTTTGGACTGACTTTTTTCGGCGTATCTGGCGCCGTCTCAGCCAATCAACTTCACGTTTTGTTTCTACCCGTCTTCATTCTTTACGGACTCGCTTTCATCTTGGTGCTCTGGAATCGCCTTGAAATTCATTTGCAGTTTCTCCGGATCGCTTTCCTGACCCTTATTTTTCTGCTCGCTGGAACGCCGATGCTATTGACCCTACTGACCGGTCAGACAGCCCGTATCCAGTGGCCTCCCTATGTGCCGCCCTTTATTTCAATTCTCCAAAACTGGTTTCAGAAAGAGGAGATTCTCTGCTCGGACATGCCTTGGGCAGTCGCTTGGTATGCCGAGCGCAAGTGTCTTCTGCTGCCGGAGACCGTGAAAGCATTCAACGAGCTTTCAGACTATGGCACGCTGGGCTCCCCGATCGTGGGGCTCTATCTAACCCCTATCTCCGGTCGGGACGATTTCCTATCCCTGGTCAAAGGTGAGAATAAAGAGTGGGGCCCCGTCATCATGAGAACGGTGAACCTGAATGATTTCCTGCTGAAGAGCTTCACTCCTCTACCGATCGATGGGGAGTGCATTCTTTATGCGGATACTGACCGTTGGGCACGCAAACCCGTAAAATAGAGGTTCATGTCCGGCAACGCACACAAAGTTCCCAGCCTATCAGAACAGACGATCGAGTCAGCTCTCGGGAGGCTTGAGACGATTGTTTCTGAAATTGAGACGAATCCACCCAGTCTGGAGAATCTCATAGAACGGTATGAGGAGGGCATGTCCCTGCTGAACACATGCCGTGAAAAGCTCGACTCTGCTGAAAAAAGGGTGGAGATCATCAGACGCACCGCCGAGGGGAAAGAGTGCCTTGAGCCCTTTGAAGATCAGTGAATTCATCCTTACTGAACCGGATCAACAACCCGGCGGATCTTCGCAACATTCCCGAATCTGATCTGGGGCTGCTCGCTCAGGAGATCCGGGAAGAGTTGATCGGATCACTGGCAGAGACCGGTGGTCATCTCGGCCCCAATCTAGGTGTCGTCGAGCTATCGATCGCACTTCACCGGGTATTCGAAACACCGAAAGACAAGATTCTCTTTGATGTCAGCCACCAGGGCTATGTCCATAAGATCCTGACCGGAAGGCGCTCGCAAATGTCCACAATGCGTCAGCATGGTGGACTCAACGGTTTTTTACTGAGGTCAGAAAGCATGCACGATTGTTACGGTGCAGGACATGCAGGCACAGCCCTTTCCGCAGCACTGGGAATGGCGGCAGCCAGAGATATGACCGGCGGCAACGAACATGTCGTGGCGGTGGCCGGAGACGCCGCTTTCACTTGCGGAACCAGCTACGAGGCACTCAACAATGTTGCCGAGACCACCAGGAGATTCCTCGTGATTCTCAACGACAATCAATGGTCGATTGCCAAAAATACAGGAGCCATCGCCGAGCATCTCAACCGCATCGCAACAAGCCCTGCCTATGAGCATCTGCACGATCAGGCAGCCAAGTTCGTGGAGTGGATCGGAGGAAAGACGGCCCGTAAACTCGCGCACAAGATCAAGTCGGGCGTTAAACAGATCATCGGACCAAGCGTCCTCTTCGAGAATCTCGGCCTTCGATATTTCGGCCCGATCGATGGTCATGACATTTCGCTTCTCATTCGGACATTTGAGTTCCTGAAGACCCTGAACGAACCAGTTCTCCTTCATATCATGACGAAAAAGGGGAAGGGATACGGGCCTGCCATTGAAAAGCCCGACAAATTCCATGGGCTTGGAAAATATCAACCCGACACCGGAGAGACGCAACCGACCACAACACCCACGTATTCCGAAATTATCGGAAAGACGCTTTCGGACTTCGCGGATCACAACCGCAAGATCGTTGCCATCACGGCGGCCATGCCGAACGGAACCGGACTCACCCAATTTGCCTCGCGTCATCCGGACCGCTTCTATGATGTCGGAATCGCAGAGGAACATGCGGCCCTCTTCGCCGCTGGAATGGCAACCCGAGGAATGAAACCCTTCCTGACGATCTATTCCACCTTTATGCAACGGGCCTTTGACATGATTGTTCATGACATCGCCCTGCAGAATCTGAACGTCTCGCTCTGCATGGATCGCGCCGGACTTTCAGGAGACGATGGTCCGACACATCACGGTCTCTTTGACATTGCCTATCTGAAAAGCATCCCGGGGCTCATCCAGATGCAACCGAAGGATGAGGAGGAATTCGTAGATATGCTCTGGACCATGGCCAACCATCACGAGGGGCCGATTGCAATCCGTTACCCAAGGGGCTCCGGGACCGGAGCAGTTCCGAAGGCTTCGCCTCGACTCCTTGAGGTCGGTAAGGCCGAAGTGCTACGCCATGGCACAGAGGTTGCCCTCTTCGGTCTTGGTAATTTCTGCGAGGTTGCCTTGGAAACAGCCGATCTTCTAGAAAAACAGGGGATTAAAGCGGCTGTCATCAACCCTCGCTGGATCAAGCCACTTGATGTCGGAACGTTGGAATTTTTTGCCCGCGGAACAAGGTTAATTTGCACCCTTGAGGATCATGCTGTGACAGGAGGTTTCGGGGCAGCCGTCGCCGAGCACTTATCCGATGTCGGAATCGCCACTCCACTTGTGCGTGTGGGGTGGCCGGATCAGTTCATAGAGCACGGTTCCGTCTCGATTCTAAGAGAAAAATACGGGATGACAGCTCAGGCTACCGCCAACCGAATCATGCAGTCCCTCAAACCGGAGCCACAAACAAATCAAAAAATCAGGAAAGCAGCAAAGGAACTGCGGTAAGCGGTAGTTGCTTTTTAATAAAAAACCCGCTTCCCTTCTGAGAGGCAGATCTCTCTGAGTGGGCCTGTCACCTCGCAGTCTTTAGCCTTCCCCTTCAGTCTAATCGGGCTGACTCTTTAGACATTCTTGTGGGATCCATCACAGAGAGGTCCATTGCCACTGTGCTTGCAACCGCAGAAATAAACCGGCCCATCTTTCTCAGCGGTATAAGGAGTCGGGGCAAAGTCACTCCCTTTATGGGATCCATCACAAAAAGGCTGGGTGACACTTTTGCCACAGGAGCACCAATAATAGGTCTTGCCAGCTTCAACGGTTACTGGAATCGGGGATTTTTGGGCGATGACGGGTTCAGACATGGGAGTTTGGATGGTTGGATTTGGGAATTGAGTTTTTATTTAACTCCATTAAACTTCTATCTTCTCGCGCGCTGAGAACAACTCAATTTTTCATCTCACAATTCAATGACCCACACAATTCCCGAAACCCAACTCCTTGATGCACTCAACTGGAGGTATGCCACCAAGACCTTCGATGCCACTCGAAAGATTCCCGAAGCCACCTGGAAGACCCTGAAGGAAACACTGGTTCTCTCCCCCTCTTCCTTTGGGCTTCAACCCTACAATTTTCTCGTTGTCGAGGATCCAGATGTGAGGGCCAAGCTTCAACCACACTCGTGGAATCAGTCTCAGGTGGTGGATGCCTCACACTATATTGTCATCGCCGGGCGCACCGCAATGACCGAGACCGAGATCGATCTCTTTCTCGACAGGGTCGTTGAAGTGAGAGGCATTCCCCGGGAATCCCTCGAGGGATACCGTGGCATGATGTATGGAAGTCTTCTGAGTCCTGGCGCCGAGGCACGCATTCCCCATTGGGCCGCTCTACAGGCCTATATCGCCCTCGGCAACCTCATGACCTCAGCTGCACTCCTAGGTATCGACACCTGCGCAATCGAAGGCTTCGCGCCTGCCGAGTATGATGCCATTCTTGCTCTGAAGGAGCAGGGCTATGCTTCCGTGGTCTGCTGCGCTCTCGGCTATCGAAGCGACGAAGACAAGTATGCCTCGGCTCCCAAGGTCAGATTCCACGCCGCTAATCTGATCAAAACAATCTGAGGAAAATCCAAGAGCCAAACTCCCACAGCCCAATGTCGTTGGCCCCACGCATGATTGAGGAGCCGTCACGTGATCTGGGGGAACAACCCTTGGCCTCTCTCTTGTCTGATCTGGGCCTCAAGTCCCATGATCTTGTGGCAGTATCCTCGGATCAGATCACCCACAAAATGGTGGCACGGGGGTGCAAGGGACGCCGCCTTACAAAAAACGTGCAGGGAAAGCTGCTTCGAGCACTGAACGGAGCCTCCCAGAGGGCCTTTATCCTGTCTGATCTTTTCAATTACTAAGATCCTTGATGTTTGCCTATGCAAACAGGGCAATCACCGAGTCGTTCTCATGGGGGGGTGTAAAATTCATTGGGGACTTGCGGCAGCTGAGAAGTTGGACGATTCTTTCAACGAACTTTAACGGACCCCCCACTCTTTTAAAATATGCCTTTATACTCACGATCAGGCAGTCGGAATGATTTCTGGAAACCATTTCTCTCCTCTTTCCAGGAGCATATTTCAAGAAACTCGTACTTAAGCAAATACCTAGGCGGCGTCGCTGCGTTTTTTATCACCTGTAGCATCCAATCATCCTTCGCCGCATCCTACTACGTCGATACGGCCGCCCAGTTCAATGCCAAGCGCGATAAGAATAATAATAGTTTTTCCACTCTGTATGCAGGGGATCGTGTCTATCTGAAGGGTGGTAATTGGGACGGTCTGACCAACACGATCACGGGGTCGATGTCTGATTCCAATGCGCAGA
>CAIKFI010000086.1 GCA_903826635.1 uncultured Spartobacteria bacterium
CGTAAAGAGCGGTGCGGACGTGCCGAAGTCATCTTCGGTGAGGGGAAGACTGCGGAAGAGATCGTGCGCATTGCAGGCGTGATCCATTCCCGGGAGGGGCATGTGCTGGTGACTCGTGTCAGCGCCGATCAGGCTGCTGAAATTCGCCCCCTTCTACCCGACGCCTCCTATCATGCCAGAGCCCGTTGTCTGACCCTGGGAAGCGTTCCAAAAAATCATTCATCCACCGATTCCCACACCGTAGGGCTTCTTTGCGCGGGCACCTCGGATCTGCCGGTTGCCGAAGAGGCTGCCGTCACCCTTGAGTCATTCGGTCGCCACGTTGAGAGGATTCATGACGTTGGAGTGGCTGGTATTCATCGTCTTCTTGGTGAGATCGAGCGGATCCGATCCTGTGCCGTCCTGATCGTCGTTGCCGGGATGGAGGGAGCCCTTCCCAGCGCCGTTGCTGGACTGGTGCAGATCCCGGTCATCGCTGTCCCGACCAGCGTCGGTTACGGCGCAAGCTTCGGTGGCCTGACCGCTCTGCTGGGCATGGTCAATAGCTGTGCAAACGGCGTCACCGTGACGAATATCGACAACGGATTCGGGGCTGCCTGTGCCGCGGATTCGATCCTGCGACTGGTCGAGAGGAAACAAGAGATGCGATAGTGGAGCAGAGGATCCCCGCCTTCATTCTTGCTGCCGGCTTGGGCTCGAGGCTCCGGCCGCTAACGGACTTTCTTCCCAAGCCGTTGGTGCCTGTCATGCACAGGCCTCTGGTCACCTATGCGATGGATGCCCTGATTTTGGCCGGAGTTGAAGCAATCTCACTGAACACACATCACCTTCCCGAAGCATTCACGGACAGCTTCGGTACCGATCCGTCCTATCGGGATCATTCGCTTCGGTTCTTCCACGAGACCATTCTGCTCGATACGGGAGGAGGAATAAGGAATGCCCGGGCTGCCTTGGAACACTCCACGTTTTTTCTTTATAACGGGGATATCTTTTCCGATGTGCCGCTGGCCGATGCTCTCCA
This sequence comes from uncultured Spartobacteria bacterium, assembly GCA_903826635.1. Taxonomy (GTDB): domain Bacteria; phylum Verrucomicrobiota; class Verrucomicrobiia; order Chthoniobacterales; family UBA6821; genus UBA6821. The sequence continues at coordinate 1,022 of CAIKFI010000086.1, forward strand.
CGAGCACAGATCCTCAGGTGCCTTGGCCACGCTGTTACTCAGATCGCCTGCCGGTGTCGGAACTGCAAATGTGCGGTTCGATATGCAATCGGGACGTGTGCTTGATCTTCGCGGAGTCCTGGGAGCGCAGGGGGGAGGGGAGTGCGTCTACTCGGGAGTCGCGATCTTTGAACCTGAAATCTTTGACTGGATTCCCCCGATCGGGCCCTCCTCGATCATCGATGCCCTTTTGGAGGCGATGCGTCGCGGAAAGACGGTCAGAGGAATCCTCTCATCCACCGGGAACTGGAGCGACATCGGCACGATCTCCGCCTATCTGGAGGCTCACCGACGGTTCCTCCAGTTTGAATCACGAACCACCCACCAGATGCCTCCCCCCATTCACCCCGAGGCCCATCTTGAGTCCGGGGTCACCCTTGAAGGGGTTGCTGTTGTCGGACCCCGTTCCCTTGTCGGTGCACGCTCTCATCTCGAGGAGACGATTGTTTGGCCCGGTTCGGTGATTCTACCGGGTTCCCGGTTGAGGGGGTGTGTGGTGACCGGTCGCGCTCCCGTTCAAGGGGAACACACGGGAGCCATTCTTTAAGACGTACCGAAGTCATGATGACCACTGACGAGCTTCTTCGTAAGACCTCAGCCTCACTTCCCGCGTTTCATCCGGTCTCTCTTCGTGCCATCGAGAAGGGGGGATCAAGCCGCTGTTTTTATCGCATCCAATCGACCGAAAAAAAGAGCGTCATCCTTGTCCAGGATTCGGGCGAGAAAGAGGAGAACAAACACTACGCCTCGCTGGCTGGACTCCTTGCCGCTCAAGGAGTTCCCGTTCCCGGAGTGCTTGCAAATTGTGAAGACGATCGGCTTCTCTGGCTGGAGGATCTCGGTGAGAACGATCTCTGGGCAACCCGGGACGAACCTTGGGAGGTGCGACGTCCACTCTACGAATCGGCATTGAGCGGACTTTCGATCTTGCACGGCATCGAGCCTTCATCCATTGCCATGGAGGGGCTTCAACTCCAGTCAGGATTTGACGAGCGCCTCTATCGCTGGGAGCAGACCTACTTTGCGGACCATTGCCTGGGCGATCTTTTTCACGTTGGGGAGGAGGTCAGGAAGAGGATTCTCGAGCATTCTTCAATGAGGCGTATGGCTGCTGATCTGGCCTCCTTGCCACGTCATCTTGTGCATCGTGACTTTCAGTCCCAGAACATTCTGATCCGCTCCGGCGAGGCCTGGTTC
>CAIKFI010000087.1 GCA_903826635.1 uncultured Spartobacteria bacterium
CAGTTCCAGGGGCCGGCATAAGGAGAACCTCCACCACTCCCCCCCCCACCTCCACCCACTGAGGCAAGGGCGTAAGGAGTGAAGAGGATGGTGCCACTGTTATCGATGGAGAAGTAGCCAAGATTCGCCCCGGGCCCTGAGCCTGGAGTCAGACGGAAGAGGTCTAGGACAGCGCTACCCGCATTAGATCCGGAAAATTCCGCCTCGATTGGTCCGTTATACGTTTTCAGGGCCCCTCCCAGACTGGTCCCATACTGTAGTGCAGACCAGCTTGATGCACTAGTTTTTGATTCCACGACCGAGTTGGGAGCAAGGGTAGCTCCGTTGTAGTGATTATCACTCACACCGTTGACAAACTCAGTAAAGACTTGTTTCCCTTGAGCTACCGGAGTCGCTTGGCCCCCTTTACTTAGCCTTGTCCAGGCCGTTCCGGGTGTCCCGACGGCGGTCGTTGGAGCCGTGAGATAGAGCGTGTTGACGGGATCCGTCAAGCCGTTATAGGTGACACTGACGCTTGTGGCAGTCGCAGCTCCCCAGAGGACTCCCGTGTTCTGGAACCAAGAGGAGCCGTAGATAAGGCTCAGGTCGGTTCCGAACGTGCCGAGATTCATGATGGAGTCGGTCGTCGCATAAATTCCAGCCTGACCGATATCGATCACATAGTTGATGGTGCTGCCAATCTGTCCCTTGGATTCAAATCCTATAAAGAGGTCATTATTCTCCGCTGTGAGGGCTTCCGTGGAATGTGTGAACAGGATCAGCATCAAGAACAAGATTCCGGTTCTGGATGCGGTTAGAAATCTGGATTGTTGCATTCTCTTAATCATCCCACACGAGTCATCCGTTCGCCAAATTTCTATTGTTACGAATCTGTGACACTTTATCTGCCTCTCTTGCCTTTAAACAAGGAGGTTTGTCTGGTAGATTTACACCGTGAATCGATCCCGCCACACTTCCTACGCCCTCCTGCTTTTAAGCCTCCTCCCCCCACTCGAATCGGGAGCTGCCAAGGACCTGATGACAAACACTTCCCCTAGCGCTTCCCCTAGTGGCCCCTCTGGTGCTTCCCCTAGTGCTGGTGTCAATGCCAGCGTCATTGAAAAGGCCAATGCCAGTGCATCTCCCGATCATCAGGCCGGTGCCAAGGAAAGACTGAGCGCTCAGAATGCCGAGGATCAGTTCCTGCTCGGCAGGGCTTACTACAGGGGCGAGGGTGTGACCCAGTCCTATGAACAAGCCGGATACTGGTATCGAAAGGCCGCCGATCAGGGAAATCTCAAGGCGATGTATAATCTTGGCACGATGTATCTGGAGGGAAAGGGGATCAAGAAATCAGAGACCGAAGGTTGCTCCCTGATCCATGAGGCCGCGGAAAAGGGGGATCCGCGAGCAAAGTCCCTCTACGGCATCCTGCTCTGCAGAGGAACGGGTGTGGAGAAGAACCCCGAGAAGGGCTTGAATATCCTACGAGAAGCCGCAAAAGGGGGCGACCCGGTGGCCATGTCCCAACTGGGCCAACAACTGCTCTACAACTCCGACGGGAGCCTCAGGGATCCCAAGGCTGCAATTCCTTATCTCCAGAAAGCCGCTGAAGCGGGTAACCCATGGGCCTGCGGCACGCTGGGACTCCTCTACCGCGACGGGAGTGGTCTCCCAAAGGATCCCAACCAATCCTTCATCTGGTTCACGAAGG
>CAIKFI010000088.1 GCA_903826635.1 uncultured Spartobacteria bacterium
CTACACTGCATTTTGGACATGGCCGTTCAGAGGGAGCAAATCGACTTCATGAGGCACTTGAACGCGCGCTTCATTCCCCGCTGATGAAAGAAAAAGGGGGAAGGTCGGTAATCGGCGACGCACGCATGATCCTGCTTTTGTTACGGGGTCCCAATGACCTTTCGTTTGCCGAGATGCAGGTTGCTGTTGAGGACATCGAAAGGATGGCAGGGAAAGGTTGCGTGGTTAAGGTGGGGGTCGACACGACCGCAGAGGCCACTGCTGGACTGGAGGTTTTCATCATGGCTGCGAGCGATCGGTCTGAACTTTCCTTGGAGAGGAAAAGCCCGGAGGAGGTGGCCCGTGATGCGTCTCCGGCTACGACGGTTTCGATTCGCACGAAAAAGGAAACGAGTGCCAAGAGCAAACTGACAACGCCCGCTGCCAAATCAACCGCAACCTACAACCAGACTCAGGGAATGTTCGAACTCAACCCCTACCAACGTGGTCGCTTTGACAAGAGCGAGCCCACGATTTTCGATGGAGAGGACCTTGATGTCCCGACTTTCCTCCGCAGGGGAATCAAACTTGTTTTCCCTCCCAAATAAATTGCCCCGATCAAAAATCACATGAGACCCGATAAATTTACAACGAAGATGCAGGAGGCTTTCAACGGAGCCATTGAAATTGCATCAGGCTTGGGACAGCAGGAACTGAGCGACGATCACTTCATGCTCTCGTTGCTCGCCCAAAGCGAGGGGCTCACCAAGCCATTACTGGAAAAAATGGGGGTCCAGATCTCCTCCTTCACGTCGAGATTGGAGTCTGCCGTCGCAGGGCTTCCAAAAGTGCATGGGGGAGCGCAACCATTCGTTGGCAACGAACTTCGCGGAACGATTGATTCCGCCGAGCGCGAGATGGGAAAACTCAAGGACGAGTTTCTCTCGGCCGAGCACTATCTCCTAGCTCTCAGTCAGGAGAAGAGCTCTCTCGCCAAACTCCTTCAGGAAAGCGGGGTGACGCATCAGAGATTGATGAAAGCCCTTGTCGAGGTTCGCGGGAGTCAGCGGGTCACCGACCAGAATCCGGAGGGAAAATACCAGGCTCTCGAAAAATACGGACGAGACATCACTGAGTTGGCCCGAAAGGGGAAGATCGACCCTGTGATTGGCCGGGATGAAGAGATCAGGCGCACCATGCAGGTTCTATCGCGCCGCACCAAAAACAACCCCGTCCTCATCGGTGAACCCGGAGTCGGCAAGACGGCCATCGTCGAGGGATTGGCGCGGCGAATCGTCAGCGGTGATGTGCCAGAGTCTTTGAAGAACAAGAGGGTGGTGGCCATGGACATCGGTTCCATGGTCGCGGGGGCAAAATTCCGCGGAGAATTTGAGGATCGTCTGAAAGCTTTCCTTAAGGAAGTCACCTCTTCCGAGGGAGAGATCATTCTTTTCATCGACGAACTTCATACCATTGTCGGGGCGGGAGCCGCAGAGGGATCGATGGATGCCTCCAATCTTCTCAAGCCTCAACTTGCACGAGGGGAACTCCGCACCATCGGTGCCACGACACTTGATGAATACCGTAAGTATATCGAGAAGGATGCGGCTCTGGAAAGACGCTTTCAGCCCGTGATGGTGAAAGAGCCGAGTGTTGAGGACACGATTGCGATCCTGAGAGGGCTCAAAGAGCGTTACGAGGTGCATCACGGAGTTCGCATTCAGGATGCCGCACTTGTTGCCGCCGCGATCCTCTCGCACCGTTATATTTCCGACCGATTCCTTCCCGACAAGGCTGTTGATCTAATCGACGAGGCCGCTTCGCGATTAAAGATCGAAATTGAATCGATGCCTACGGAGATTGATCAGATGGAGCGCCAGATCATGATGCTCGAAATGGAAAAACAGGCCCTTCGCAAGGAGAAGGATGCCGCCAGCAAAGAGCGGTTCGCAAAACTCGAGAAAGAACTGGCATGTCTCAAGGAGACGGGTGCAGGTCTCAAGGCCCGTTGGCAGAAAGAGAAAGAGGAGATCGGCAAGTCGCAGAAAATCAACGAGCAGATCGAACAGCTGAAAAATGAACTCCTGATCGCCCAGCGACAGGGAGATTTCGCAAAAGCCAGCGAGATCCAATACGGCAGCATACCCGAGTTGACATCAAAGCTTGAGGCTCACAACTTGAAGCTGGCTGAGAGCGGACAATCCTCACTTCTTAAGGAAGAGGTCACCGAGGAGGATATTGCCAAGGTTGTTTCCGTCTGGACTGGCATTCCTGTTTCCAATCTCCAGGAGGGTGAACGCCAGAAACTTGTCAGGATGGAGGAGCGCCTGATCGAGCGTGTCGTGGGACAGGGGCAGGCCATCAAGGCCGTCTCGAATGCAGTGCGCCGTGCCCGGGCAGGGCTACAGGAGGAGAATCGTCCCATTGGTTCCTTCATGTTCCTGGGTCCGACCGGTGTCGGGAAGACCGAACTTTCCAAAGCCCTGGCAGAGTTCCTCTTCGATGATGAAAACGCCATCATCCGGATCGACATGTCCGAGTATATGGAAAAGCACACGGTTGCGCGCCTGATCGGGGCACCTCCCGGATATGTCGGCTATGAGGAGGGTGGACAACTTAGTGAAACCGTGCGACGAAAGCCCTACTCGGTCGTTCTCTTCGACGAGGTGGAGAAGGCACACGGGGATGTCTTCAACGTGCTCCTGCAGGTTCTTGATGATGGTCGGATTACCGATGGTCAGGGGCGCACCGTCGATTTCAAGAACACGGTTCTGATCATGACAAGCAATCTAGGGAGTCAGTATATCATGGAGGATCTCTCCGTTGAGGAGCGTAATAGACGGGTGATGGAGGCGCTGCGCGGGCATTTCCGTCCCGAGTTCCTGAACAGGATTGATGAGATCGTGATTTTCGACCGTTTAAGCGACAAAGAGATCGGGAAAATCGTCGACATCCAACTTTCCAGACTCCAGAAGCGTTTAGAGGGACAGAAACTCCACCTTGAACTCAGCGACAAGGCCCGTGCCTATCTGGCCAAGGAGGGATATGATCCCGCCTACGGAGCCAGGCCTCTCAAACGAGTCATCCAGCACAGGATCCTTGATCCGCTTAGCCTGGAGATCCTTGATGGGAAAATTCATGAAGGCCAGACAATCAAGGCCGACGTCTCGGGTGGTGAACTCGTCTTCAAGACAAAGTGAGGGATGCCGCTGCTTCGTGAAGTCACGATCAAGGAGGGATTGCCCACGCTTGAGGAGGCGAAGAGAAGGCTCCTTCTCGAGGTGAGAAAGTGCCATGGTGAGGGGATCAGCGTCCTCAAGATCATCCATGGCTATGGTTCCGGGGGCAGGGGAGGGGTTTTGCGGACCGGATTGAGAAAAGCTTTTGCAGAGTATCAGCGAGACGGAGACATCCTGGGCTATGCCTCGGGAGAAGACTTTTCCATCTTTCACGCCGTTTCCCTGGAGATGATCGGTGCTGCTCCCGAACTCCGCACGGATCGGGATTTGGAGCGCTCCAATCCCGGGGTCAGTTTTCTCTGGATTCAGTAGGGGAGAGGCTCACCCGACCCATCGGAATTCGACCGATGAGTCAATTTCCTGGGAGAGGCTCTGTTTCACCGGACAGGCTTTTGCAGCATTCTCCAACATGGCTCGCTGTGGGTGGTCAGCGGGAAGTGGAATCGACATCACCGAGCGTAGGGCGATAATGCGTCGAGGCAGATCAGCACTCATCTCCTTGCCGATCGAGACGGTGGTGCCATTGAGGTTGATCCCGTGACGCTCTGCTGCTATCCCCATGACCGTCATCATGCAGTTGGCCACCGCAGTGGCCACCAGATCCGTCGGCGAAAAACTCTCTCCCTTGCCATGATTGTCTAGGGGAGCATCGGTCATCAGTTGGATGCCTGAGGGCCCGTGGATTGCGTTACAGCGGAGGCCACCCTCATAGATGGAAGTGATCGTTACCATACGGTAAAAGTAGCATCCCTTGGAACGACCGCAAAGAATTCAGAGTGAGAGGTGACATTCAGTAGCGCTTCGGTATGCCTCATCTTCATCCCCGGATCGGTGCGAATTCCATGATCTTCTAAAAATGGAGCGGGGAGGCCCCTTTCGGAGACTCCCCGCATTTGCGACGGCTGTAAGCCGGATTCTGTCAGGCTGGATTGCTCCAGCTTGGATGGTCATTTCTCTCAGGATTCTCCGGCGAACCGGATCCTCCCGCCCGTCTTACGACGGGTGCGACGTTACCCGGGGTCCCGCTTGACCGATGGTCTTGCATCGAGGCCGGTTACCTCTTCCCCTGTTCTGTCTTGCACCGCATAGGGTTTTTCGTGCCCCCGTGCTCACGCATGGGGCGGTGGGCTCTTACCCCGCCTTTTCACCCTTACCTCTGATCAACCCTCCCTGCGGAATTTTGACCAAAGGCGGTTTGTTTTCTGTGACACTTTCCGTCGACAGGGACTTTCGTCCCGGCCTCCCGCATGTTCTACGCGGTATGCCACCGTGTGGTGTCCGGACTTTCCTCCAGGAACTCTCCCAGCGACCATCCGCCATCACGTACAGAATCTAGATGCGAAACTTACAAGAGGCAAGGCTCCAACACCTGTTTTAGGAACCATGGAGCTTTTCACCGTTGGCCCTAACCGCCAAGGGACTCTATCTTCTGGAGAGGATTTCCCTGAGAAAGGGAGCTGTGTGGCTAACCTTGCTCATTGCGACCTGCTCGGGGGTTCCTGTGGCAACAATCTCCCCTCCACGCTTGCCCGCGTCGGGACCCACATCCACGAGGTAATCCGCTTCTGCGATGAGATCCATGTGATGTTCGACGACGATCACGGTATGCCCTTCATCAACGAGTCTGTGGAGGACGCCCTGAAGGAGTTCCACGTCGGCGGCATGAAGCCCGATGGTCGGTTCCTCAAGGATATAGAGTGTTCCTCCACGGTTTGCCATCCTGGGGCGGTCGGATGTTCCTCCCCTGGCGAGTTGGGTTACGAGTTTGATGCGTTGCGCCTCTCCTCCGCTGAGTGTTGGACTCGGTTGGCCGAGGCGCAGGTAACCGAGACCCGTTTCCAGAAGAAGATGCAGCGGTTTGCGGATTTTGGGATGAGCCGAGAAGAATCCGGCGGCTTGCTCGACAGTCATCTCCAGGACATCCCCGATCGAGCACCCGTCGTATTTGACCTCGAGAGTCTGGAGGTTGAAGCGACTACCCGAGCAATCCTCGCAAGGCATGAACGATGTCGGAAGGAAGTTCATTTCAAGGCGGATGACACCCTGGCCTTCGCAGGTCTGGCAGCGCCCTCCCTGATTATTGAAGGAGAAACGGCTTGCCGTGTATCCCCTCAATCGGGCTTCCGGAAGACCGGCATACACCGTGCGGATCGCATCAAAGATCTTGAGGTAGGTGGCGGGTGTGGAGCGCGATGTTTTGCCGATCGGCGACTGGTCCACTTCGATGACCTGGGAGAGGTGTTGGGTTCCTGAAATGGATTTCCAATACTGGGGGCCGTTTTTTTTACGACGTCCGCTCCGTTTTAGTGATTCTTCGACTGCGGGAAGTAAGACGCCTCTCAGGAGCGTGCTTTTACCCGACCCGCTGATGCCGCTGATGGCGGTGAGGCGCTGAAGGGGAAACTTCACATCAACTCCGTCCAGATTATGGCGCTTCGCCCCCTTGAGTTCGAGCCAGTTGGTGACCTCGTCGAGGGATCGACGGGATCCTTTTTGAGGATGAATGGGGGGGTCGCGCAAAAATTTTCCGGTCAGGGAACCGGGCGTGGCCATGACTTCCTCCATGGTGCCGAAGGCCATGATTTCGCCTCCATGACTCCCCGCCTTCGGTCCCAGGTCAATGATTCTTGAAGCCCTGCGCATGGTCTCCTCGTCATGCTCGACGACTAGAAGCGAATTGCCTTGGGAGGAGAGTTCCTCAAGCGCATCAAGCAAGCGCGTATTGTCCCGAGGATGGAGGCCGATCGTCGGTTCATCCAGCACGTAGAGGACCCCCCGGAGATTGGATCCCAATTGGGCTGCCAAGCGGATACGTTGGGATTCTCCTCCGCTCAGCGTCTTGGCTGAGCGGTCAAGTTGCAGGTAATCGAGGCCGACCCGGGCCAGAAACGAGAGTCTTTGCCTGATTTCCGGAAGGATATCCCTGGCGATGGTCTCGTCGCGTCCGCTGAATTTCCAGTCATCCGTTCTGCTGAGGGCTTCGCTGGAGGGGCGGGATGAAAAGGAAGCAATGCTTTCCCCGTCGACAAGAACAGAACAGGCGACGGGATTTAGACGGTGTCCCTGACAGACCGGGCATGGGCGGGTCTCACCCTCCTCGCGGTTTTCAAAAGATTTCTCCGCAGCCAGATCGGCTTCAAGCTGTGAGTCAAAATCCTTAGCGGATGGAATCTCGGTCCAGACTTCACCGAATCCCCTGCAGTGTTCGCACCATCCATGGGGTGAATTAAAGGAAAAAAGCCGTGGATCCAACTCCTCAAAGGAACGTCCGCAGTCCGCGCAGTTCATCTCCGAGCTCAGGATCCTGAATTCCGAAGAGGAATCGAGAATGTTCGAAGGGTTGACGGTCTTTTCAGGTGTGGCAACGGACTTTTTTTTACCCTTAACGGAGGAGAGCTCCTTCCCTGCTTTTGAATTCTTTGGAGTCTTTTGGGAGTCTTCCGATGTTGCATGCGAAGGTCTTGCCTTGGCAGTACCCTTGCCGATTTCCAAGGCTCTTTTGGCAAGTTCAAGGACCCCTTTGCTCTCTCCCTTTTCTATTGTTCCAACCAAGACATCGATCGTGTGTTCTTTGAATCGTTCCAACGGTTTGAATTCCGAAACCTGAATGAGCTCACCATCCACGAGTAGGGCGCTGAAACCGTGCTCCTCCGCCCATCGGGCAATCTCGGTGTGGAATCCCTTGCGACCCCTCACCATAGGGGCGAAGATTTGGACCGAAGCGTTCAAGGACATCGCCTCGATCTCTTTGGCCACTGCGGTCAGTGAGCTCTTCTGAACCGGGGTGTTGCAGTCTGGACAGTGCTGCACACCTAGTTTTGAAAAGAGAAGTCGCAGAAACTGGTGGATTTCCGTGACGGTCGAGACGGTGGATTTGCCACCCCCTCTGGTGATCCTCTGCTCAATTGCGACGCTGGGTGGGAGCCCCTCAATGGAATCGACATCGGGTTTTTCTAACTGCTCGACGAACTGCCTCGCGTAGGGGGACATGCTGTCGAGGAAGCGTCTTTGACCCTCTGCGAAGAGAATATCAAAGGCCAACGTCGATTTGCCGCTGCCGCTCAGGCCGGTGACCACCAGCATTTCGCCCCTGGGGATATCGATATCGAAATTCTTGAGGTTATGCTCACGCGCCCCTCGGATCCTTATGGTGGAGTTGGTTTCCCGGGTAGTTTGCAAAGATTCCGCTCTCTTCAGAAGAATCGGAGAACGTCCCTCGAGCACCTCGACCAGGTGGCGTCCGGTATGGGAATTTTTTTCCGCGGCAACCTGTTCCGGTGTTCCCGCTACAACGAGTCGCCCCCCTTCTTCACCTCCCTCGGGTCCTATGTCGATGACCCAGTCGGCCGTCTTGATCACGTCCAGGTTGTGTTCGATGACCACAACGCTGTTTCCCTCGGCAACCAGCCGATCAAAGGCCTTTAGCAAGATGGCAATATCATCGATATGCAGGCCCGTGGTCGGTTCATCAAAGATGAGCAGTGCTCCTCTGGGTTCATGCCCGGCAAGTCGTGCTGCCAGTTTGAGGCGCTGGGATTCCCCCCCGCTCAGGACATTGAGGGGTTGTCCCAGTTTCAGATAATCCAGACCGACATCTGCCAGGAGTTGGAGGGGGGTGCAAATGGCCTCGGATTTGGGCCCCTTTTTGAAAAAGGCAATCGCTTCACTGGCGGTCATCTCAAGGACTTCGTGAATCGTTTTTCCACGATGGCGGATGGCAAGCACCCGCTCCTGATAGCGGCGCCCCTCGCACTCGGGACACCTGATGAAGAGATCGCTTAAAAACTGCATTTCAACCTTCTCAAAACCCAGTCCCGAGCATCGATCGCAGCGTCCCTGACCCGAGTTAAAGGAGAAAGCAGAGGGGCTCATGCCCGCCGCAATGGCTTCATCTTCCATCCCGAAAAGTTCCCGGATGGAATCGAAGACACCCAAATAGAGTGCCGGGGTGGATCGCGGAGTCCGAGAGAGGGGTGACTGGTCAACCATCACCACGTCGGTGAGGTCATCCCCTCCTTTGATGGAGCGGCATCTGCCGGCGGCTTCACCCTCCTCTGCGGCCGCAGAGGTGAGGTTTCTGTAAAGAACGTCACGGACGAGGGAGCTTTTTCCAGATCCGGAAACACCTGTGACGCAGCAGAAAACACCCAGGGGGAAACGGATGTCGATTTTATTCAGGTTATGGTGACGGATCCCCTTGATCTCAATCCAATGCTTGGGCTTGCGCCGTTTTTTAGGGATGACGATCGACTTATCCCCGCGCAGGTATGCGGCCGTCAGGGATTCCCTCGAGGAGGCCAGTTCCGACAAGGGGCCGGAGAACATCAGGCTTCCCCCGTTCTGGCCTCTACCGGGACCCAGATCAACGATATGATCGGCGGAGCGGATGATCGACTCCTCATGTTCCACAACCAGGATGGTGTTCCCCTTGTCACGCAAGGCCTTCATGATCTCGAGCAACTTGCCGATATCCCTCGGATGCAGGCCGACGCTTGGTTCGTCCATCACGAAGAGGGTGTTGACCAGCGAGGCGCCAAGGCAGGTGGTCAGGTTGACCCGTTCGATTTCACCACCGCTCAGTGTCTTGGTCGCTCGGTCGAGCGTGAGATAGCCGAGACCCACTGACTCCAGATAACCAAGCCTCGAGACAATTTGTTGATGGAGCATCAAGGTCCCGGAGTCGCCGGCGGGTATCGGGAGATTTTGCAAAAGCCCGGAGAGTTTTGAAACAGGTGTTGATGCGATCTCTGGCAGGGTCAGGGCTCCTTCTGGAAGCGGCAGGCGATAGTTCAGGGTTTCCGGTTGAAAGCGCCCGCCCTTGCAGGTCGTGCAGGGGGTGTAGTTACGGTAACGACTCAGGAAGACGCGGATATGCATCTTGTAAGTCCTTTTCTCCATCCATTTGAAGAAACCCTGGACGCCATACCAACGGTTGTTCTCCCAAAGATCCTCGGCTGTCAGATCAGCTCCCTGCTCCCCCTCGATCACGAATTTCTGATCGGATTCGGAAAGTTCCTCAAAGGGGAGATGAACATCGATGTCCTGAATGGCGCAGGCGCGAAGAAGATCCCTCTGACAATCCCTTGATTGGCCGCTCTGAAACGGTTTGACGACCCCCGAGGCAATGCTCATCGATCGGTCCGGCATGATCCTGTCGTAATCGAGGCCGATCACCCTGCCAAAACCGCGACAGTCCGGGCAGGCGCCCAAGGGGTTGTTGAAGCTGAAAAGACCGGAGGATGGGGGACGGATATCCAGATCGCAATGGGCGCAGTGCCATCTGGAGGAATGGGGGAATGACTCGCCTGTATCCGGGTCCAGAAGAGTTACCTTTTCCTTCCCCAATCGCAGGGCAGTTTCGATGGCCTCTGTCAGTCGTCCCCGCTCCTTCCTCGATATTTCAAGCCTGTCCTGGATGACGGAGACAACCGGAGGGAGGCTTTTGAGTTCCGTAGGTTCGTCGGAACGATGGATTTTTCCTTCGATCCAAACACGAAGATAACCCTGTTCCTGAAGAAACGCGAAAAAATCTGATGGTTTTCTTGGCTTGCTCTCGATCTCGCCCTCCAGTGGTTCGCTCCGTGTTGTGACCGGAAAGGAGATGAGAAGCCTACGTCCAGCGACTGATTTAAGGAGCGTTTCGGTGATGGATTCCGCAGACTCTGGTGACACACACCTCTTGCAAACAGGGCATGAACCCGTTGCCGTGCGTGTCATCAGGAGTTTCAGATAGTCATTGATCTCCGTGATCGTCCCGACGGTTGAGCGCGTTGTTTTGACACTATTGCTCTGTTCAATGGCAATGGCTGGGGGAATTCCTTCGATGGAGGTCGCCCGCGGCTTGTCCATGCGATCCAAAAACTGTCTGGTGTAGGGACTGAACGTCTCCACATACCGTCTCTGCCCCTCGGCATAGATGGTGTCGAAGGCAAGGCTTGATTTTCCCGAACCACTCGGGCCAGTCACAACGATAAGTGAGCCCGTGGGAAGGTCTAAATCGATGCCCTTGAGGTTGTTTTGAGTAACGCCTTGAAGGCGTATTCGGGGGGCTTCGGACACCTGTTGACTGCTAAAATGGAGATGTCATCCCGGCAGGGATCACACCGTGTCGCTTGACTTCACACCGGTGGAGTTTCTGAGTTCCTCGGTGCGGAGAAGTACCCGCTGGCGCATGATCTTTCCAGCCTTGAACTTGACCGTTGCCCTCGAGGGGATCGGGACATCAACGTCAGGTTGGTTGGGGTTGCGACCAACTCGGGAACGGGTCAGACGAACCTCAAAGACCCCAAAATTACGGAGTTCAACACCCTCCCCTTTGGAGAGAGCCTCAGTGATATGATCCAGAGTCCTTTGTATCACGTTGAAAACATCGCTCTGGATCAGTCCAGTTTCATTGCTGATGGCGACCACAAGATCTCGTTTGGTTAGATTGGCCATGTTGGTTGGTATGGAAATAATGATTTTCCTCAAAAAGAGGTCGGAAATGGAATGGGATGTCCTACCCTTGGAATCAGAGAATTGCAAGCATTGATGACAGTATTCCAGGGGTTCGACTCAGAGGCGATCGTTTTGAGCAACATTTTTTCGCCACGATGAAAGTAACTCCCCCTGAAGTCGGTTCCATTCGGAAACAGCTTGAGGGAGTCTGGCGGTCCAATTTTCGAGACCAACAGCACCCGGCACATTGAATCTCAAGTCCGAGGCGAAGAGATCGGTTATCATGGGGATGACGATCCAAGAATTGCAGGCCAGCAGTCCGCCGAGCAAGGTAGCATGGACTTGGCCAGCAAAGGGCGTCATCGGGTCAATTTCAGGGTGTCCTGCAAACTGAAGCAGTTCCGTCAGGATCTTCCGGCATCCCTCGCCTTCTTCTCCTCCTCGCCGGACCCCCTCCTGCCATTCCTGCCAGAGGGTGATCAGAGGTGGATGGTCGTGTGTTGCATAGGTTGCCACGGAAATTCTATCGTAGTTATTTCCCGGTATCAGGCAGTCGATCCCGTTTCCTGCATCGTGGCGTTCCCACATTGGGATCTTGAAACCTGGAAGCTCCATGTGCCTCATCACGGGACGAACATAAGGCGCTACTTCGCCTAGGTCCTCGGCAATGAGCCTATGCGGCCCGATTTCCTCGTTTAACAAACTGAGAAGAACCTCTCCATGCTGGCGGTTGTGTTCGCAGTGTTCGGGGGTGTCATCATCAGTATCAATAAACCCCGGAAGAGTTCCACCCGTGCGTTCCAAGGCCTGCTCTTTTCCAAGTCCTATGAATTCGTGATTGCGGTTCGGCGGCCAAGGAAAACTATAGATGCGAAAAAAACCGAGCGCATGATCCACGCGAAGCATGTGAAACAGCGATCGGAGGAGTCTCAGGCGACGGCGCCACCAAATGAAATTGCCGCGAGCCATGGATTCCCATCTATAGAGTGGGAACCCCCAGTTCTGGCCCCATTGCTCCGTGAAAGGATCGGACTTGAAGACTTTTTCAGGAGGTGCACCGCAGGAACGGGTTAGATCAAAATCGCCGGGTGCTGCAAAGACATCCGCTCCCCCCGCCGAGACACCCACAGGCACATCCCCGATCAGGGCGACGCCGAGGGTGTCCGAAAAATCTGAGATCAAGGACCATTGGGAGAAGGCGATCCATTGAATGTATGCAAAGTGAAGCCGTCTCTCTTCAAAGTCCCGACGCTCCGTGGAGGTGAGTCCAATAAGCCAGGAACGAGCCTCTTCCGCAGTGCGTTGACCACGCGGCCAGGATGAGAAATCCTCATGGCCACCGTTCCTCTCAAGCAATGCTCTGTAGAGGGTGTAATCGGGAAGCCATGCCGACTGCTGATCCAGAAAATGGGCAAAAAGTTTTGAGCGACCAATCCTTCCGTCACCACGGTTAAAGCGTTTCCATGCGGCTTCCAGAAGTTCCCTCTTCAGGGCCTTGACCGCCGCATATTGAACAGGTCCTTTCCTGAGTTCTTCAAGATCGTGATGCCCTGTGATCCTTCTGTAGTCACCTGGAGTCAATTCGGGAATCCAGGAGGGATGTGTTGTGATGGTGGTCGGATCAAGCGCAAAAGCACTCAAGACATTATAGGGACTGTTATCCCCCCCCGTTTCGTTGACTGGTAGAATCTGGAGAGCCTTGAAGCCGTTTTCGGCAGCCCACGCGATCGCCTCTCGGAGAGCCTCTGTATCACCGATGCCGAGGTCATGCCGCCCGCGCAGCGCAAACAGGGGAAGCAGGATGCCTGCGATCTTGTGATTGAGGTCTAGGTTCATAGGGATGAAATTGCAGGTGAAGTCCGGCGATACTCCCGAAGTTTCCTTCATAGAGTGAGTCCCCTGAAGCGTTGGGGCAAGCGATAGCTGCCCGGACATCATCGCCCCTTGGTTTCGGAGTTTTCAAAGTGTCCTTAGATCTTGGCGTGACGGAGAGGTTTGGAACAGAATCCAAGTCATGAAGATCGCCAGTTATGGACACGCTTGTTTCTCCGTTAATGTCGGGGGAAAGACACTTCTCTTCGACCCCTTTATCACCCCGAATCCGCTTGCTGCAGCCATCGATATCGGTTCACTCAAGCCTGATTACATTCTGCTCTCCCATGGGCATTATGATCATGTCGCGGATGTTGAGGTGATCGCAAGATCCAGCGGAGCAACACTCATTGGCAATTATGAGGTGATCCAATGGTTTGCTAGGAAGGGACTGGAAAAAGAGCACCCCATGAATTCCGGCGGATCCTGGAATTTTGAGTTCGGGAGGGTCACCTTCACAACAGCTGTCCATTCCAGCAGCATGCCGGACGGAACCTATGGGGGGCAGGCTGGTGGTTTTTTTGTGGAGTCCACCGAGGGCTCCTTTTATTATAGTGGAGATACGGCCTTGACGCAGGACATCAAGCTGATCGCAAGCTCTAGAACCCTCCGCTTTGCGGCACTTTGCCTCGGGGGAAATTTCACGATGGGGGTGGATGAGGCCGCGGTCGCCGCGGGGTGGTTAGATTGTCAGGAAATTCTGGGTGTTCATTACGACACGTTCCCCCTGATCTCGATTGACCATGAGTATGCCAAAAGGGAGTTCCAAAAAAAAGATCGTCACCTTCACCTGCTGAAGCCCGGTGAGGAGAGGGTGTTCTAGAAGGAATTAGAAAAAGGCGTTGACACCCTGCCGTCATCTGTTTCTCTCTTGATCAGAGTTTCGGTCTTCTAGGCCCTTTCCCCCAAAAAGTCAGGGGCGAGATGATTTGCCAACGAAGTTTTTCGAAATCTTCAAAACCCCAACGCAGAGAACCCCTAGGAGTGCTCGATCGTTGTCGCAGGAGGTTGACGCCTTGGTCTGAAATGCTAGGGCATGGTCAAACCCGATTGCGGGCGACGTGACATCTCTCCGGAAATGACAACTTGGAGCATGAGAAGGGATTTCCCCATAGGAATCCAAAGACATCAGTGATGCCGGACACCCGATATGACGAGGAAAACTCCCCTCGGCAGGAGTCCTGATTGCCCCCAAAACTTTCCAAAAAATCCGGTTCCCAAGACCACTTTTAAAACACCAAATCCATTTTCCCATGAGCGAAGAAGCACAGAACGAACATTCACAGCCCATCAGGTCAGCATCCAGGCAGCCCGAAAACCAAGGGGAGCAAATGCCCCAATCAACTCCTGGATCGGCGGACCAAAACGCGGGTGATCCTCCCGTGCAACGGCAAGAGGGCCAAACACCCCAAGGTGAAAGGCAGTTTGACCGTCCCCGTCGCGGCGGCGGTCGCAATCCCCGTGGTCGCAGGCCGTTTAGAAACAACCGAGGCAATGACCGTGGTCCCAATGAAGGAAGAAATCATCCTTCCGGGGGTGAACAGGGGGCCGATGACTTTGCCGGATCCACCCCGGTCGAGGGCGATGCCGTCCGTCAAGAGGGACCTCCACCAGAACCGACTTACGCGGAGGGAATTGTTGAACTCTCCGGAAAAGGATTCGGATTTCTTCGTGAGGCCAAACGTGCCTATGCAGCCACCCAGAACGATATCTTCATCACGCCCGAGGTGATCCGTCAGCACAACCTTCGTGACGGCGTGCTCATCAAAGGGGAGACCAGACGCGGTCCCCGGGGCATCCAACTCTTCAAGGCCACGGAGATCGAGGGAGCTGAGCCGGAAAAATATGTGAACATTCCCTTCTTCGAGGAACTCACAACCATCAGTCCCAACAAACGCATTAGGCTGGAGACGACCCCCGAACGTTTTACCACGCGGGTGATCGATCTCATGACTCCCGTGGGAAAGGGACAGAGGGGGCTTATTGTGGCGCCACCCCGCACGGGAAAAACCACGCTTCTCCAACATATCGCCGATGCAGTGGTCAAGAATCATCCAGAGGTAAAGCTCATCATTCTGCTCGTGGATGAACGCCCGGAGGAGGTTACCGAGATCCGGCGCACTGTCCCGCAGGCGGAACTATACGCCAGTTCCAACGACAGCGATCTTCGCAGTCACACGCGCATCGCGCAAATCGCTGTCGATCGTGCCAAGCGCCTTGTCGAGCAGGGTAAGGATGTCTTTGTTCTCATGGACTCGCTGACCCGCATCGGTCGGGCCTTCAACAATGCGATGGGTGGTGGAGGACGCACCATGAGCGGCGGTATGGATTCACGAGCCATGGAGATTCCCCGAAAGCTTTTTGCCGCCGCCCGCAACACCGAGGAGGCCGGCTCCCTCACCATCATGGCGACGGCGTTGATCGAGACGAACAGCCGCATGGACGACCTGATTTTCCAGGAGTTCAAGGGGACCGGTAACATGGAGCTTGTGCTTGACCGAAAAATCAGTGAGCAGCGCATCTATCCTGCCGTCGACATCTTCCTCTCGGGCACTCGCCGTGAGGAACTCATCCTGACGCCTGACGAAATGCACAAGATCAACGTGATCCGCCGCGGGCTGGCGGGGCACAAGCCCATCGAGGCCATTGAGAGACTTCTCTTTTTTATCAGGCGCTATCCTACCAACGCCGAATTGTTGAAAAACATTCCCGGTTAGGGATTTCTCCACCTAGTCTCTTCCTTTGGGTCGGATCTCATCCAAACTTTGGGATCATCCCCCGGAGGGTGAGATGGTCATGGGCCAGAGATGTCTTGGGGACGGGCGATGAGGAGGTTGCCGCCTTTTAGCGCCGGATTCTGGAAAGGGTTTCGGTGATATCCTCCAGAGTCACCTGATCGCTTATAAAGGCAGATCCCAGTTGGCCCGAGAGCACGAACCGGATGGCTCCTCGGTCGAATTTCTTGTCGCGTTGGAGCGCTGCAAGCAGAGACTCCGTGGAGAGTGAGGAGGGAAGCGTATCCGGGAGTCCGCAGGCGCGGATCGCACACCGAACCTTCTCCGCATCAATAAGGGATAGTCCGGCCAATCGGACCGAGAGATCAAGCGCCGCAATCATGCCGATCGACACGGACTCACCGTGTGAGAGCACGCCGTAACCTGCCACCGACTCGACCGCGTGACCAATCGTATGGCCGAAATTCAGAAGGGCTCTCCGACCCTTGGTTTCAAACTCATCCTCCGTAACGATGGCGGCCTTGATGGCGATGTTTCTGGCAATCATTGGGGCGAGATCCCGGGACCTATCCGTGGGAAGCAAGTCCAGCAAGGAGGCATCCGCAATCACGGCATGCTTGATCGTCTCGGCGAGACCCTCGTTGAAGACCCTTTCCGGAAGAGTGCATAGGGTGCCAGTATCGGCAATCACAACGAGAGGTTGGTGAAAGGAACCGATCAGGTTCTTGCCGAGGTGACTGTTCACTCCTGTCTTGCCACCCACCGAACTGTCGACTTGGGAAATTACCGTGGTGGGGATTTGAATGACGGGAATGCCGCGATAAAAGATGGAGGCAACAAAACCCGCCAGATCCCCTATCACACCACCCCCAAGGGCAAAGACCGCTCCTTTGCGATCAATACCCAATTCGATCATGCGATCGCAGAGTTTCGAGGCCTCGGACATCGACTTTGATTGCTCCCCTGGCGGTATGACGAGCAGTTGAGGATCGAAGCCGCTTCGACCGAGCGATTCCATGAGAATGCCAGCATGATTTGCGGCAACATTTTCATCCGTGATCACCACGCACCGGCACGGAGCGACGATGGGAGTTGTATATTCGCCGATCTCCGTGAGAAGACCCTTGCCGATGAAAACTTCGTAGGGGTGTGCGGTCAGGGGGACAGGAATCTTTGTCACCGTTTGGATACTGGGAGTCGTTGCGGTCATGCCGCCGCATCCTAAATCATTCTCAAGGCAGTGGAAAACCTCAATTCCCGGAATCCCTTTTTCCAGTCAAGAGTTGTCTTCCTGCCGATTTATTTCTCCACGATGACGGGAGTCCCGATCGGTGTCGTCGCAAAGAAGATTCTGGCCATCTTGTCTGGCAGGCGGATACATCCGTGGGAATCGGGCACTCCGGGCAAAAAACCGGTGTGCATCCCCACCCCCGGGGCAAACTGCATGAACCAAGGCATGGAAGAACCCTGGAAGTGAGTGCCTGGAGGGGCTTTGTCTACCTTGAAGGTAACATTCTTAACGACCAAGGTGCCATTGGCATCGACAAAATCACCGTAAAGATTCGAGGCATGCTCTTTCTCTTTGAGTTGGACCTTGAATTTTCCAACCGGTGAATCATGTCCCTCCCTTCCTGTGGATACAGCCGAGATGCCGACAAGTTTGCCAGCCTTGTAGTAGTAGAGTTTCTGGTCACTCAGTTTGATGACAATGCTGGCAGGACCTGAAACGGAATCACCCGCCCAATAGGAAGCGCGCTCGGAGAGAGACGCTGTGGAGGTCCTGGTGACGATGGATCCGTCCGTTCCCAGATACTGGGTTGTGCTGGAGTTCAGACGTCCGTCATAAGACGCACATGCAGCAAACAAAAGGGTGGACAGGACGAGGACGAGGGATTTGATGATCGCTCTGGGAGAGGCTTGAACCATGGCACTACATTTACGACTCATGCTCCTTCGCCGTCAAGCGGTGGCGGTGAAGATAGCGGCGGCAAGTGTTTTTTAGGAACGGCATCAAACCCGGCCAAAGACGGATCGCAAGTCCTCATTCCGCAGTTGAAATTGATTTTGAAAAGAGAGCTTGTTCGTTTGGGACCTCATTTTTTTCAATAAAATGAGGGGATTCTCGATTTCCTGCGTGCGTGGGCTGTTGTTTGGAAGGTATCGTTGAAAGACTTTCATGAAAGGCATACCCGAACTCAGGATTTTCACCGGCACAGCGCATCGCCAACTGGCCCAGGATATCGCCGACTATCTCGGCCAACCGCTTGGGGATGCCACAGTGACTTCCTTTCCAGATGGAGAGACCTTCGTGAAAATCAACGACAATGTCCGGGGGCGAGATGTCTTCATTGTCCAACCGACGTGCCCTCCCAGCAACCAGAACATCATGGAACTCCTGATCATGGTGGATGCAGTGCGCAGGGCCAGTGCCAACAGGATTACCGCTGTCATACCTTTCTTCGGTTATGCAAGGCAGGATCGCAAGGATCAGCCAAGGGTGCCCATCACCGCGAAATTGGTGGCCAACATCCTCGTTGCAGCGGGAGTCAACCGTGTGCTCACCATGGATCTCCACGCCCAGCAGTTGCAGGGGTTCTTCGACATCCCTGTCGACCATCTTTATGCGCTGCCCGTGATGGTCGACCATATCCGCCGCAAGAATATCGAAAACCTTGTGGTGGTCTCCCCCGATGTCGGTGGGGTCAAGATGGCCAGTTCCTATGCCGAGGCACTTGGGGCCGGGTTGGCCATTGTTGTCAAGAGGCGGCGCAATGCGACCGAGGTCGACGCCCTCCATGTCATCGGTGAGGTCGAGGGGAAGAATGTCATGATCCTGGATGATATTACCGAAACGGCTGGAACTCTGACGAGTGCCGCAAAAATCCTCCGAACCATGGGGGCGTGTGATATTTATGCTGGCGTCTCGCACGCAGTGCTGACAGATTTAGCGGTTCAGCGGTTGGAGGGTTCCGAGATCAAGGAACTCATCACCACCGACAGCGTCCCCGTCCGACAAGGATCGGGTGGTCGCGTGCGGGTTCTTTCAATAGCCGAACTTCTCGGCGAGGGAATCCGGCGGATCCATGGAGGCGAGTCGGTCAGCTCGCTGTTCCAGCTCAAGCACTAATCGCATTCCAGCAATCACCGTCCAAACTTCCTCATTCTATGGCAAAACAGGTTAAACTCTCAGCCCGTCCCCGCGCGGATGTCGGCCGCAATTCCGTCAAGCATCTCCGCAGTCGTGGTGTTGTCCCCGCAGTGATCTACGGACACAAGGACCAGCCTGCCAACCTTGAGATCAACAACCGCGAGATCGCCGCTCTTCTCAAGCATGCGATCGGTGAGAACATCCTTGTGGAGCTTGAAATTGAAGGCACGGCCACGAAGCTTTCGTTGATTCAGGAAGTTCAGCATCATCCGGTGCGCGGCGATATCCTGCACGTCGATTTCCTCGAAGTTGCCACCGACGAAGTGCTCAACACGGAAGTCCCTATCGAGCCTTTCGGTGATGCCGATGGAGTCAAGAACTTCGGCGGTCTCCTTGAGCACAGTCTTCGTTCCCTTGCAATTGAGTGTCTTCCCAAGGATCTACCCGAGATCATCCGTGTCGATGTCAGCGCTTTGGGACTCAATCAGTCCCTTCATGTCCGTGATCTTGTTCTTCCAGCAGGTGTCAGGGCTACTTCGGATGCCGACCTTACAGTCTTCATTGTCGCGGAGTCCAAGGTGGAGGTGACTCCAGTCGCCGGAGCAGAGCCCTCCAAGGGACCTGAGGTGATCAAGGAAAAGAAGCCCGTTGAGGGAGCAGATGCTTCCAAGGGCAAGAAGTAACGGATTTCCCTCAACCTGCACCCTTTCTTGACTCCGGATACCTCATCCTCAGGTATCCGGCTTGTGGCTGGATTGGGTAATCCCGGTCGCGAATATGAGGGCACCCGACACAATATAGGGTTTGCCGTCATTGACCGCATCGCGTCACTTCTCGGTGTGGAGTGTTCCAAAGAGCCCAAGTGGCGGATCCTTCTAGGCAAGGGGAAGCCCGGGACCGAAGACGCAGATCTTACTTTAATTAAACCAACCACCTTCATGAACCTCAGCGGAGAAGCGGTCGTGGAGTATGCTCGTTTCTTCAGAATTCCGTCGACCTCCACGCTTGTGATCATCGATGATATCGCCTTGCCGCTGGGTATGCTTCGTTTGCGTTCCGAGGGGGGATCGGGAGGTCAGAAAGGACTGGAGTCCGTCCTTATGCATTTTGCGACCGAGCAAGTACCGCGCCTCAGAGTTGGCATCGGCGGGGCTCCAGACGACAGTGACCTCTCCAATCATGTGCTCTCCCGTTTCCTTCCTGGGGAGCAATCCGCCGCAATGGAAGCTGTCAACCGGGCAGCGGAAGCCACGCTTTGCGTCCTGCGTAAAGGACTCTCCCAAGCGATGAACCTTTACAATGCGGCACCCTCTTCTGCTAAAACTGCAGACAACACAGAAAAACAACCATGAAAAACAGATACGAAATCCTCCTTGCTCTCAACGTGGCGGGAAAAGAAGAAACCAACAAGGACCTCATTGAGCGTTTGGAAAAAACCCTTACCGCTGAAGGAGCCAACGTGGAGCAGGTCCAGCGCTTGGAACGACGCGAGTTCTCCTATCCGCATGACAAACTCAAAAGCGCATATTTTGTAAACTACGTCGTGACGGCCGAGTCGACGGCGATCGCGAAGATCCGCACGAAGTTGACTCTTGATGAGGAAGTTGTCCTCCAGAACTACCTCCGCAAGGGGGCTGTCAAGTCCGTTGGAAAGGCCCGTAAGGCCGCCAAGAAAACGGCGAAGGCTGCTTAGTTTTTTGCGGCGGGTTGCCTGTGGCATATTCTCCAAGCAATCGGCCTGAAAAAAACTTTCCCCCAACCAAGCCCGCCACTGATCAATCCTCCCCAGACTCAAACTTCCAAAATACTATGGCCAATCTTAATAAAGTGATGCTCATCGGAAATGTTACCCGTGACCCTGAGATCAAATACACGCCGAAGGGCAGTGCAGTCACCGATCTCGGTATCGCCGTGAACCGGGTCTTCACCCCGGAGGGTGGGGAGAAGAGGGAGGAAACAACCTATGTCGATGTGACTTTATGGGGCCGACAGGCAGAAATTGCCGGTGAGTATTGCAAGAAGGGACGTTCCATCTACATTGAAGGGCGTCTTCAACTTGACAGTTGGGAGGACAAGACCTCGGGACAGAAGCGGACAAAGCTTCGAGTGGTTGGGGAGAGTTTTCAACTGCTTGGACCCCGCCCAGGTGGTGCGGGTGGCGGGGGCGGATCAAGTGGATCAGGCGGGCCCGGTCATGATGAAGATTACTCCGAGCGTCAACCCCGGAGGGAGTCTCCTGCAAGCGGATCCGGCGGATTTAGCAGCGGACGTTCTCAGGTCAGTCAGTCGCCCATCGAGGAAGACGACATTCCTTTCTGAGCCACTCAAGCAGAGCTTGAGTGCGGCTGAAGGTTGAAGGCTGAAACTTGAGACCTGAAAGGGTCCCGAGTGAATCGATCCTCAGTTTCGTAGAGGCGAAACTCGTGCGTGCGTCGAGAGTAGTGCGTGTATGAAAAGAGCGAAGGACAATCCTGCTATTTTCAGGTCTCAGGTTTCAAGAGTCAGCTTTCCCTGCTGAAGAAACGGGTGGCTGACGGGGCTCGAACCCGCAACAGCCGGTACCACAAACCGGAGCTCTACCATTGAGCTACAGCCACCATCGTTTCCCACTCTCGTGAGGAGGGGTAATATCATGGTGATGAGGTTTAACTTGTCAATCCCGACATCAGGGTCATCTTTAAAAAAATCTCAAGATGAGCAAAATCTCCGGCCCAATTCGTCGAAAGTTTCTTCTTGTTTCGGCTCCTTCCCAAATGGCCTTGGCCCGAGGAGTTGAGATAGAGCAGGGTTACATCATTCGGGAACGGGGTCAGGAGCTTAGGGTCCGCCGCGAGGGGGGGCGTCATTATCTTTCGGCAAGGGACCGGACGGGAAAGGAGGTGACAGGACAGGAAATCAAGATCACCAAGGGTCAATTCGAGAAACTCTGGCCCTTCACGCTGGGGCAGCGGATCAAGCGTCTGCGGCATATCATGAAATTGGGGCGGCTCAAAATGAAGATCGATGAGTTCACTGGTGAGCATGCACCCCTGCGAGTGGCAGAGATCTTTTTTCCCGATGCCGCTGCCTCGAAGGGGTACAAGAAGCCGGACTTTCTCGGTGAGGAGATCTCGCGCCGAGAAGAGTATCAGACTGCGGAAATGGCGATTCACGGACCGCCGGAGCCATCCGGAATGTGCCAACTGGGCATTCTTCCCTACACGTTTATCGATCGTCGACTGCATCTGCTCCTCATCACGAGTTCCTCGGGAAATCGATGGATTTTCCCCAAAGGTCGCCAGGAACCGGATATGACCCCTCACGAAGTGGCCGTGATGGAAGCCGTTGAGGAGGCCGGGGTGCTGGGAACTCTCCGCCAGGATCTTCGGACCCGCTGCCAGATGGCAGACGGTCGCCATCTGCAACTTTATGCCATGAAGATTTCAAAATTACTCAAAAGTTGGCCCGAAGCCAATGTCCGCCGCCGCCGGCTTTTCCCACTCAGTGATGCCTTGGAAATGATCGGTGATCCGGGGCTCGCCAAAGCTGTCAGACGTTTGGCCGTCACGATCAACAAATAAGGATGGCGATCATAAGGCGAAGAAGTGAAGGGGACGGGGTTGATATGGATTTTTTCAAGGACCGGTGGCTTGCGACCCGTTACCTAAAACGACTTCCTCACGCTTGCTTTCATTCCCATACCCAATTAATCAGAGAGGCTATCTTTTTTACTTTTCAGCCCTCACCATCACAGAAGTCCTGACCCTTCATAATCTCTCCCTCACCGATGCTTACCGTTTTCCGCCGCCACCAACAGATTCTCATGCTGGTAATCGCCATCATGACCATTATTGCCTTCATCTGGCTCTATAACCGGACGAACCTCACCCAAGTCGGTAGCAACGATGTGGCCAGGATTTATGGACAGGTCGTCCAGCGCGCTGAGATCGACCGTCAGGCTCGCGGTTATCAATTGGCGATGGCCCTTGGCCTCACGGATTTTGTTCGGGATCTTGGAGGTCTGGGTGAGAATGAGGAGTCTTCCGCAAGCGACTTCATCCTGAATTTGTTGATCATCCAGCATCAGGCTCCGGAACTTGGTATCCGTCCCTCGGATGAGGCGGTCGCTGAGGTCATCAAGTCCCTCCCCTTACTCCAGACTAACGGAGCCTTTGACCCGGCCAAATACTCCCGCTTCCTTCAGGAACAGCTGGTTCCCCGTGGATTCACGGAGCGCCAAATGGAGGACACTGTCAGGGATTCCCTGCGCGTGAAAATGATTCGCTCCGTTGTGACGTCTCCCATCGCCGTCGGGGAAAGTCAGGTTCGTGAGGCGGCAAGAATCTATCAGGCAGTCGACGCGCAAATCCTAAGGTTTGATCGCTCTGCCTTTGAGAAAAGCGCTGCACCCACCAAAGAGGAGATCTCGGCCTTTTATGAAAAGAACAAGGCTGGCCTGAGATCCAATGAGTCGAGGTCAATTTCCTACCTTCTCTTCACCCTGCCCGAAACCCAGCAAAAACTTGTTGGAAAGGATCATGCAGCCGCCCTGCAGAAACTCGCCGATCAGGCCGTGGAAACCCTCAAGTCGATCCGTCAGAGCCTTGCCAAGGGCATGGATCTGTCGAAAGCCGCCGAAGCTGTGGCCCTCCATGCTCAAAAAGCCCAGAACCTTCAGAGCGATGGCTCCCAGAATGGAAAACCCTCGGGATTGCCAGAGGTCCTTGTCGCTGCCACCTACCGGTTGCAGAAAACCGGGGAACTCTCCGAGATTATACAGGATGGGAATTCCTTTTACGCCCTGATGGTTGACGGGGTGGCACCGGCGCGACAACTCGAATTCACCGAGGTGGCGGATAAGATCGGCAGCCTGATTTCTCAGCAAAAAGCTGCTTCAATCGCCTCGGATGCCGCGACAAAGTCCCTTGATAAGATCCGGGCCGCAATGGTGGCGGGAAAATCATTTTCCGTAGCGGCCAAAGAGGCGGGAGTCAAGACGCAGGTTCTCTCTGGAGTCGTTCCGGCCGATGAGAAGAACAGCGCAGAGACTCGTGCCCTCGTATCGGCTACCCTTTCACTAAAAGCAGGGGAATTAGGATCCCTCCAGGGAGCTCCCTGGGGAAACTTTGCGATCTACCTTGAGAAGCGAGCACCGCTGAGCGATGCCCTTTGGAAAGAGCATCAACCCATCATCTCCAAGACCCTTCTCTCCAACGAGCAGAGCATGCTCTTCTTGGAATGGTTGCGTGCGGCGCGGGTTGGGGCGCAGGTCAAGATGCTTCCCGGAGCGGCAAAGGGAGGGGGCTAACCGCCCCGTTCATCAAGCTTAAATCCATGGCCGATCCCCGTCAGGTTTCGGAGGAAATCTCCAGACTTTTTGACGAGGCAAGCGGTGACCTTGCTGTTGGTGATCTCGAAGCGGCGGTAGAAAAATACCGCCAGTGCATTCTCCTTGATTCTTCTTTCTTCGACGGGTGGCATGCCTTGGGGATGGCATTGATGAAAACAGGTCATTTTCTCGAGGCCATCGAGGCGGGACTTGTGGCGACCCGACTGTCTCCAAACGACCAACTCGCCTGGTCCAGCCTTTCCATGTTCTATGTCAGGAATAACCAGATCGCCGAGGCTGAGTCCGCCGGCGTGAAGGCGCGTATTCTCTCCTGGGGAGGCAAGATTGCCAAAGAGGATCCGGAGGATGCACCGCCGATTTTCGAAGGAAAAACAACGATATGAAACCTTTCTTCATCACCACTGCGATCGATTATACCAATGCGCCGCCGCACATCGGACACGCCTATGAAAAAATCCTGGCGGACGTTCTCGCCCGATATCATCGCCTGCGCGGAAGGGAGGTCTTTTTCCTCACCGGGGTGGATCAGCATGGCCAGAAGGTGCAGCAGAGCGCGGAGCGGGAGGGGATTGCCCCGCAAGAGTTTGCAGATCGGATTTCGGAGTCCTTCCTTTCGCTCTGGAAGACACTCGGTATCTCCTACGATGCCTGGGCCGCCACGACCGCCCCGCTGCACACGGAGTCTGTCCGTGCCATCCTCAGCAACCTTAAGGAGCGTGACTGGCTCTACAAGGCAACCTATAGCGGACACTACAGCATCCGTCAGGAGCAGTTTCTGACCGACAAGGAGCGGGGACCTGACGGAGAATTCGGTCCCGAGTGGGGGGAGGTGGTGCTTCTCGATGAGGAGAACTGGTATTTCCGTCTCTCGAAGTGCTCGGAGTGGCTTGCTGCTTTTCTGGAGGCTCATCCTGAATTCGTAAGCCCGGGCTTCCGCCATATCGAACTCAGCAATGCCGCCAGCAAGATCACAGGGGATCTCTGCATCTCACGCCCCAAGAGCCGTCTCTCTTGGGGAATCGAATTTCCGTTCGACCCGAACTTCGTCACCTATGTCTGGTTCGACGCGCTGATCAACTACATCAGCTTCGCTGGTTATGGCGGCAGTAGTGACCAGCGTGGGGAATTCAAGAGTCGCTGGCCCTGCGACCAGCATGTGATTGGCAAGGATATCCTGATTCCAGCGCATGGGGTCTATTGGCCCTGCATGCTCCACGCCATGGGATTTTCCGATAATGAGATGCCTAGGCTTTTGGTGCATGGCTTCTGGAGCCTGAAGGGGGAAAAGGTGAGCAAGAGTACCGGAAATGTGGTCGATCCCGCTGCCCTGGCCGAAACCTATGGCCCCACGGCTCTGCGCTACTACCTCATGAGGGATGCTGTGATGGGTCAGGATGCCGACTTCAGCGAGGAGAGGTTACTCCTCCGACACAATACGGAACTTGGCAACGGACTTGGGAATCTCGTCAACCGCACCCTCAGCATGACCCGTCGTTACCGGGAGGGATCACCAAAACCGGTGACACTTACTGCTGATCTCGTCGCTCATTTGGAGTCCGATACCTCTTCCGTGAAGACCTTCATCACCCAGATGGATGCCGCCCAGATCCATTCCGGGATCGAGACCATGGTGGATCTGGTGAACCGGGCCAATGCCTTGGTCGATTCCTCCGCGCCTTGGAAGCTCGCCAAGGACCCGGAACAGCCCGACCGGCTGGACGCTGTCCTTGCAACGTTGATCCTCTCCGCACGCACTGCGGCGACGCTCCTTCAGCCTGTTGCCCCAGCTGCCGCCGCCGAGATTTTACGCCAGATCAGCCTTCAGCCTTTGTCCCTTCACGGGGAGGTGCTCATCGGTGATCTGCCCGAGGAATACGTGTGCGGAGAACCATCCCCTGTCTTTCCCAGACTAGAGAAATCGGGAGTCGTGGATTCCCCCGCATGAGCACTCCGGAGACGGTCGCCGCCCCGCGAGCCGTTGCCATGGGTGGCATTCCATTCTGGAAACGACTGCGCTACCGGATCGAGTATGCGGGACTTCGCTTTGCATCCGCCTTGATCTGTCTCCTACCTTGGCGATGGATTGCACCGCTGGCTGATTGTGTCGGATCGGTTTTCTTCACCTTCGACCGTCACCGCCGCGAGGTGACGCTGGCCAATCTGCACTCTGCGTTCGGAGAGCGTTACGAAGACGCGGAGTATCAGATGATCGGAAGAAAATCGTATGGAGTCTTTGCACGGACCGCCCTAGAGTTGCTCTGGTCTCCGAATCTCAGTAACGCGGCGCTGGACGAGATCATCACCACGGAGGGGCTGGATCCGATGCCGGGCCATGTTGCCGGGGGAAGGCCCGCTCTCTACTTCTGCCTTCATGCTGGGAACTTTGAATGGTTGAGCCAGATCACCTGCCGGCATTTCGGAAATTTCCCTGTCATTGCCCAGAAACTCAAGAATCCCCTGATCGGCCCACTCTTTGACTCGTGGCGCTCCGCACTGGGGCAGGAGATCATGCCACAGAAGGGGGCGATGCTTCGCACCATACGCCACCTCAAGGAAGGGGGCAAAATGGGGATGCTCATCGACCTGAATCTAAAGCCCAGCGAAGGACCGGTGGTGATCCGCCAGTTCGGCCGACTCCTCACCCCGGTGACACGACTGCCGGCTGAATTGGCGCTGCGCACCGGATCAGCATTGGTTCCCGTGGAATGCCTTCCGCGCCAGGATGGAGGTTACATCGTCCGGTATCTGCCAGAGTTGTCAATTCCTGCGGGAAGCAATCCTGGAGAGATTGCCCAAGCATGCTGGGATGCTTTGGAACCGGGTCTTCACAAACATCCGGAACTCTGGCTTTGGAGTTACAAGCACTGGAGGTATCGTCCCGGGGGAGTTCAGGGTAAGGGATATCCTTTCTATGCAGGGGAGTATGGACCTTTTCAGGAATTGATCGACGGGGTGAAGGGGTAGAATTTACAAGGGATTAAGGGGATAAAAGGGATGGTTTTTGTGTGAGTAGTCGGTGAAAACACCTGTTGATTGGCCTTGTTGAGCCCCTGGTTTTAAAACGGATTTCTGCGTAGAATTCGCTCCTTCCCACCGATCCTCTTCATTCCTTTTATCCCCGTGAGTTTACCCTTTTTACAGAAAATGGGATGACAAGGGTTGCGACCGAGAGTATGGATTTCCCTATGAAAACTTTGTTGCTCCTTCCCCTGATTGTTGCACCCCTCCTGCTCTCCGGATGCAATACAGTGAAGGGACTCGGTGAGGATATCAGCGGTTCGGCAAGTTGGACCCAGGACAAGATCTCCGGAGCAGGTGACTCCTCGGTTAAGAAGTCAGATTCGGATTATGTCAATCCTCCCCAATTCCCCAAGAGTAACTAGCTGACTTGATCTTTCGGCGGGAATCATGCTCTTGGGCGAAAAAACCAATCCCGCACTATTTCCAGAGATGTTTTGGGTAGCGGCGTGACAACTCCGGTTTGATTTTCGGATAGGTCTCTTTCCAGAAGGAGTTGAGATCGCGGGTTACCTGAATGGGCCGCCGGTTAGGCGCCAGGATTTCGATGGTCACCTCGGCTTTTCCTCCCGCAAGTTTCGGCGCCGTTGATACACCGTAGAGATCTTGAATCAGGGCGCTCATGATGACTTGGCCGGTTGACTTGTAGAGCAGGCGGGCCTTGCGCCCCCCGGGAAGTTCGTGACGCTCTGGGGCAAGGCGATCGAGTGCCGAGCGTTGGGCTGGAGTCAGGAGGGATTGGAGAGCAGGAAGCGCCGGTTTGTCCTTCACCTCACGGTAGCCCACGGCACCTTGGCACCACTCCTCGAGCGCGAGTTGGCGTTCGGTTTCATCAAAGGAGGGAAGTTCGAGTTCGGGGTGGTGATGAGCCAACCACTGAACACGTTGTATCCACTCCTCGGTCTCTTCCTTCCACGTGGGGAGGGGAAGATCTCCCTCCGCCAGAGCAGCGGCCAAGACCCTGGAGGCTTCCCCGCATGGTTGCGCGTCGCGGTGGACTGATTCCAGCGTGAGGTCACGGAACATTTTCTCGGTCCGTTTCACAACGCGGTTGGTCGATGTGTCGAAGAAGTAGTCATTCCGATCCGTGAAGTCTTCAGGAAAGATCTCCCTGAGCATCTGCTCGTCGATGGCAGTGGCCATCGAGAGTTGCACCCGGACATCACCGCTACCCTGGCCGATCTCACTGATTTCCGAGGCGACAAGGAGTCGGCTCTCCGAGGCTGCGCTCTCCTTGGCAAGCAGGCCCCGGCGTCCGTGAACGATATCGCAAAGATTTGTTCCTGCGCCTTTCCTTCGGGCCACCTGGTCGGCGAACCCCGCAAGGATGCATTTAGCGAGGGCCTCGTCAGGCGCGGCAGGCGCATCGATATCGAGCCCTTGAGCTTCTGCAAGGCTTAGAAATTGATCGTAGACTCGCCCGGTCTGTCGGGCTGCATCTCCATGGACGGCAAGCTGACGGCAACGGTCTGCACGGAAATCGTTCCTCTCCGCCCAGCGAAAGGCCCGGGCCATCACCAGAAAGTCGGATCCGCCGCCACCGAAGAGATCCTGACGCTCCTCCTCGGTCTTTCGATCGGTGCGCATGAGAAGAGGTCGCGACTGGGTGAGTGCGGCCATCAGTGCGGCCTGTCTGACGCAGCCGAATTCCTGCGCGGCAATCAGCATCCGCGCATAACGGGGGTGGGTTGGGAAGGCCATCATTCTCCGACCAAGCGGTGTGATCTCCCCGTCATGGTCCAGGGCGCCAAGATCCCTAAGGAGTGTTTCCGCACGGGTGACAGCCTGTGATTGAGGTGCATCCAGCCAACGGATTGCTTCCATTGAGGCGAAGCCGGCGGCTTTCAGGGTGAGAAGAACCTCGCAGAGATCGACACGATGGATCTCGGGAGCCTCGCGCGGGATTCTTCGGGCATGTTCCCTCTCGGTCCAGAGTCGGAGACAGACCCCCGGAGCCGTCCGCCCGGCCCGGCCCGCCCTCTGGTCTGAAGATGCCCGGCTGATCTTTTCAATGAGCAGGGTGTTGATACCCCGGCGGGGGTCGAAGCAGGCCATGCGTGCCAATCCGCTGTCGATCACCGCGGTCACGCCGTCAATGGTGAGGGATGTCTCCGCGACATTGGTGGAGACAATCACCTTGCGACTCCCTCCAGGAGCCACCGCAGCATCCTGATCAACCGGGGTCAACTCTCCGTGAAGCGGCATGATGGCAATGTTATTGGGAAGGCGGACCCTGAGGGTCGAGATGGTTCGGGCGATCTCATAGGCGCCCGGCATGAAGATCAGAAGATTGCCGGGCGTCTTGGGAAGCATCGAGGCGGCGGCCTCGGCGGCCAGATCCCAGGGCTTTTCGTCACCGGGCTCCCGTGTCAGGTATTCGATCTTCACGGGGTGGGTGCGGCCACCGGATCGGAGAACAGTGCATGGCTCGAGGTATTCGGCCAGTGATGTGGTGTCGAGTGTGGCCGACATGACGATGATCTTTAGATCCGGTCGGCGTGTGGCCTGCAACTCCAGGGCTTGGGCCAGCGAGATGTCACTGTAAAGATGCCTTTCATGGAACTCATCGAAGAGCAGTGCACTGACCCCTTTGAGGTCGGGATCACCGAGCATCTGACGGACAAGAATTCCCTCCGTGACAAAAAGGAGGCGTGTCGCCGGGCTGGAGGCATCGTCCAATCGGATCCTATACCCCACTTCGTCACCGACCTTTCCACCACGCTCGTGAGCAACCCTAGCTGCCAGCATCCGGGCGGCTAGGCGGCGCGGTTGGAGGATGATTGCCCGGCCATTCCCAAGAATGCCGGCATCCAGAAGCATCTGCGGGATCTGGGTGGATTTTCCGGAACCGGTCGGGGCCTCCACGATCAGCCGGTTCCCCGAGTATAATTCTGAGACGATTCCCTCCCTAAGTTCCTCGATGGGGAGATCGGTGATTCGGGGTGGGGAAGGCACGTTCTTGAGGGGAGATGTGTTCGGTTCTGGCAACATGAAGGAAACCTGTGTAACTGTTAATCATGCAGACGGGCAGATATTTTGCCATCTCGGTGATGAGCGTGTTGTGTTGTCACGCTGTCATTGCCTCCAATTTCGTGATTTCACCAATGAGTGAGTCACAGATACAAGGAGCGATCTTCATCGACTCTCTGAGTGTCCCTTCTCCGGGAGAGGTCTTTGCAGCCATGAACAAGGTCTGCCGCCCGAATTGGGCTACCCTAGTCCTGCCGATTTCCGCCCCTGTCTCGACGGAGCGATCGCAGCTCGCGCTTGCCGTTGGCGTTCTCTCGGCGAACGGTTACATTGCCGTCGAGGCTCAGGATGGACAGCAGGTGAAAAATGTCGGCAGGGAAATGATGAGTGTGGCCAAGTCCCTGGGAATCAGCGAGAGCCTGATGGGCAGAGGAAATAGTCTGATCCAGTTCGCCGATAACAGCGACTGGGAAGCCTTGGCGGGGGAACTCGAAGCGACGGAAAACGAAGTGAAGGCCACCATGGTGGGTCAGAAAGACAAGGAACTGGTTACCTTGACCTCAGCGGCTGCATGGCTCCGGGGGCTTCAGGTGGTAACGACCGTGATTCTCGCCAGCCCGACCCTTCAAGGAGCGGAAGTCATTGACCAATCCTCCCTTGCCCGACATCTCTTGCTTCAGTTGGATGCTCTTCCCATCAGGGTCAGGAAGTCAGAACGGGTTATTACGGTGCACGACTCCCTGGATCAGATCGCAGCCATTTTAGAGAAGAGGAATAAGTTGCCGGATTCCTCATTGGAAAAAAAGAGAATCGAAATCCAGAAGATCCATCAACTCGCTGCCGGGGCCGTGCAGGCCATCATGACCTCCGCAAGTGCTCCCTCTCAAATCCCTTCAATTCCTCCGATCCCGATGCCCCGGATTCCGGGAGTCCCTGAAGTTCACGGCGTATCCAATAACAGCCCTGCGGTCATCACTCCCTCCAAGCCGTGAAATTCCCAAACCTCCCACTTCTCCTAAGTTGCTCTGTTGGATTCCTTCCCTTGATGGATTCGTGCGCGATGCTTGCCGCATCCCGATCAGATGGGGGTAAGGGGAGTGATCCTAAGTTTCTCACTGATCAGGAATCCCCGGAGCCTCTGAATCCCGCCCCCCCCGTACCGACTGAATCGAGACGGCTGGCATTGGAAACCGCTGCTGCATTTGAGAATGAGGGCTTCCGGATACGGGATTCGGAGTGGCAGAATTCCCTCTCCAAGGGGCAATCTGCTTTCCTTCAAATCTGCCTCTTTTCCGGCAATCAGTATTGGTTTGTGGCAGCATCGCCTACTAACGCCGTCAAAATCAGGATGGTCGTGTATGATCCCTCCGGAAAACCGTTAAAGAGTGATTCCTGGCAGGACGGAGGGGCCCATCCTGGATCCAGGGCAGCACTAGGATTTGCACCAACCATCAGTGGGATGTATTTTGTGGCTGTGGAGTTTCTTGATATTCCCGGGGGCTCCCCGAACGATGTCTGTTTCGTCTATGCTTATAAATAATTTCTTATGTCCCCTCCCTCTTCCTCAATTTTAGAAACCGTGACAGGCGCCCCAGTGAAGCATTTTTCCATCTTTCTCGACAACAAGGTGGGGGCTCTTCTCGAGGTCGTGAAGTTCTTTGAGAAGAACGGCGTGATCGTTCTTGCCTTCAGCATTGTCGATTCCGCCGAGTCCTCCATCGCACGCATGATCGTGAGTGATCCCTCGCTCGCTTCCAAACTCCTGCATGATCACGATATTGCCTTCAGCCAGACCTCGGTGCTTGTTGTGGAATTTTCCGAGGGTGCTGCCGATCTGACCCGCGTGCTCGGTTGTTTGCTCATGGCAGAGGTGAATCTACTCTTCAGCTATCCCTTGCTTGTGCGTCCCCGAGACAAGCCTCTCCTTGTCCTGCATGTCGATGACAACGAGTGCGCTGCCACGGTCTTGCAAGGTGAGGGATACAAGATCCTGACTCAGGGAGACCTCTCCAGATAGGGCTAAGGCTCGACTTACTGTGGGCACCTCTTTACGATCATCTCGAAAGTTTTGGAGGGGTGGTAGAGTGGTCTATTGCGTCAGTCTTGAAAACTGAAGTGCTGAAAGGCACCGTGGGTTCGAATCCCACCCCCTCCGCCATGCCTCTCAATCGACCGCCAACCCTTATAAACACAGGGTTTGCCATTTTGAGGGGTGCCCTAAAAAAGGCCTTTTTGGGCCAAGTGTCCCTAAAAGTGTCCCTCCTCGGATCGCGGAGGCACTACCCGAACCAAGGATGCCACAAAGCGAGCACTACTCGCATGTTGCTCCCAACCGGGAGCCAAAGGGGGAGTTTTTTCGGTCATGGTCTGCATATCCCGGATACTCCACATGCAGGCAAGATACCGTCTCTACCGCAGATCAAACCGCTCCCACGGCACCTACTACGCCCAGGATTGCACCACGGGCGCTAGGGAGAGCCTAGGCACCAAGAGCAAGACTGAGGCCGAAAAACTCCTCCAGGCCAAGAACGAGTCGAACGCACAGCCTGTCCTCAGCCGCGAGCTGGCGAAGGTCTACATGCACGCGCAGGACCCGCAGTTCGCCGAGCGCACCTGGAGCGATGTCGCCCGCCTCATCGACTTCGCCTACGAGGGCAATACCAAGACACGCTTCCAGAAATTCATGAAGAGCCAGCCCGTCCGTCACCTCATGAACCGGAAGCTCCTGGCCACCACATCCTCCGACTTCATGGAAGTCTTCTCTCACCCGAGGGCCGGAGTCTCCACCAACGTCCAGCTCCGCATCGTCCACAACCGAGCACTCGACCTCGAGTGGATCCTCCGCCCCATTCTCTCCAAGCGCGCCTGGCCAAAGATCAAATATGCCAACCGCCACGGCATCACCCGCGAGCAGCACGAGGCCGTCCTCAAGTTCACCCCCAACAAAGAATACCGCCTCTA